>JBAVEE010000391.1:0-3851 GCA_049587575.1 Bradyrhizobium sp. | reverse complement strand
AAAGCCTGCTCAAGCCTTCATCGGCGGCGCGCGCGGTGGCGGCCGGAGCCCCCTTCATCGAGCGGGTCGACCTCCTGGTGAAGCTGATCTCGCATCAGCTCGGCATGCCCAATGCCGAGATCGATCGCACGGTCGAGATCGTCGATCAGAAACTGAACGAGAAGATCGTGGCGGGCGGCTCCAGCCCGGCGTGACCGGCCGGCAACGGCAGCGCGCGGGGCGGATTAGTCCTACTGCGTCATAACCGGCTTTATCACCTCATCCTGAGGAGCTTGCGCAGCAAGCGTCTCGAAGGATTGAGGCCCGGGAAATACACACGGGGGCCTCATGGTTCGAGACGGCGCTTGCGCGCCTCCTCACCATGAGGGTTTGATGACTCGGCAAGGCTAATGCGGATTGCTTGCACGGCGAGTGGGGCTCACATCGGCAGTCCCAGGAACTTGAACGGCTCGGCCTCCTGGAAATTCGCCGCCGCATTGCCGGAAAAGGTCCGCGACTGCTGGGGCCCGAGATCGAGCTTCTTGACCTTGCCCGTCTCGGGCGAGAAGTCGATCGCCTTGAGATCGACCCAGAACGTGTTCGGGGTCAGCACGGATTCGAAGAAGTAGAGCTTGCGCTGATGGTCGGCGACGGTGCGCCACCGCGTCGAGGAAATGTTCGGCTGGTCCGGCGTCGAAATGCCGAACGGCACGGACACGTTGCGGATCACGCTGAAGACGCTGGCCAGCGCGCGGTTCGGATCTTCATCCTTCGGAATCGCGTTGACGTAGAAGGAGGCCCGCGCGAACCGATCCGCGGCGCGGTTGGTGCCGGGCAGCATCACCGTGCCGCCGATCTCCTTCCAGTATTCGTTCAGCGCCAGTTGCTTTTCAAAGATCGGGGAGTTGGTCATCACCTGGTACTTCCGGTCGTGATGAATGACCGGTTTGCCGTGGATGTATTCGACGATCGCGCTGTCACCCGTGGCATCCGAGATCGACAGATGAAGCGTGGTCAGCAGCTTCTGCCCGGGGACGTTGTCCGTGACGATCGTGAACGGATTCTTCTCGAGTGTCTCGACCGCCTCCTGGACGGTGGCGAAATTATCGAGCACATATTGCGCCCAGGCGGCGATCGACAGGCCCGGTCCGCCGGAGTCGAACTTCGGATATTCGGATTCCGTGAGCCAGAGCACGTTGGCGACAAGTCCCGCCTCGTTCATGCCGTCCGACGTCGAAACCTCGTAGGCGGAAGCAATCACGCTGCCATATCTGGATTTCCATTGCAGCGAGTTCGGCCCGACCTCGCCGCTGCGCGCCATGCCTCTCGGGAAAATCCAGAGATTGGTGGGCATCTCGAAGCGCCAATCCATCGAGCGGGCCGTGATGACCTGACCCTTGGCGCCGAGATAGACCAGCCGCGTGCAGGCGAGCGACAGCGAAGGCGCGGTGGCGATCACTGCCGCCAGACCGGCTGCGAAAACGCGCGACAGGGCGTAACGGTTCATCCTCACCGGCACTTTCTGAAAGCCATTCAACTGATTTCAGTTAGCGGCTTTCGAGGATCGTCACCATGATGCAGATCAAACCGGGTAAGTTTGCGCGCTGGCGCGATACCCGGCGCCCCGCGAGCTATTGCGCCCTGCGAGTCAAGACGCAGCGGCCCGGCCGACGGCCCGGGCGGGCTGAGGACGCAGCAGAAAATAGAACGCGGCGATGTGCGTGATCATCAGCAGCGGCACGTAGATGATCGGGATCGCGTAGACGGCGCCCAGCCACTCCGCGTGCGCCGGAAGGCCGGCCTGGATGGCGTGGTAATAGTCGACGATCAGGTCGACAAATCCCACGAGATTGTAGGCGACGACCAGCAGCCAGAACAACGGACGGATGCCGGCCGCGAGGAGCGCCAGCATGGCCAGCACGCCGGTTGCAAAATCCCAGGTGGCGGCGAAGCCGGCGAAACTGGCCGGCAGATCGGGGCTGACCACGCCGGGAAGGATGAAGACGAGGCCGAAGAAGCGGAAGCTGTGCAGGGTTGCGATCGCACGTTGGGCTTCGAAATGGTCCATCGCCTTGAGCCGGGGCCAGATGTAGACGCCAAAGCAAAGCAGCCAGGCGACATAGCCCAGAACAAGATGGGTTTGGAACAGGACTTCCGTGGGCATTTGGCCTCCCGTCAGCAGTTGGTTCACGCGGCCTCGAACACCGCGGTCAGAATGCCGAGCCGGCCTTCCCCGAAATTCCGGCCGAGGTTGGCGGCAAGCTGCGCGAAATCCGGCCCCATCACCACGCCGAGATTTGGCGAAGGCGGCGGCCCCGACGCGCGCGCCAATGCGATCCAGGCCTTGGCCGCCTCGGTGTCGTCCTGCCATGCCCGCATCCGGAAGCCGGCCGGCTCGATCGCCTCGCGCGTCGCGGCGGCGGTCAGGAGAAAGCTCGTCGCCGGCGTTCGCGCCCAGGGAACGGGATAATGCGGCTCGCCGCCGTTCGACACGACATCGAAGGTCGCAAACCTGCCGCCCGCCTTCAGCACACGCCGGATCTCGCGGTAGAGCCGGGCCCGGTCGGCGATGTTCATCGCCACATGCTGCAGCAGCACGACATCGAAACCGCCATCGTCAAATGGAAGCTCCAGCGCGCTCGCGGTCTGGAACGACACCCGCCCGCTCTGTCCGGTGCGCCCGGTCAGATAGCGCGCGGCCTCCACGAACGGCTCGCTGAGGTCGACGCCCGTCACCCGGCAGCCATGGGTCGCCGCCAGAAAGCGCGCCGGTCCGCCGACGCCCGAGCCGACGTCCAGCACCGACATGTCGGCGGTGATCCCGGCCAGTTCGGCAAGCTCGGCGGTGGCGGCAATCCCGCGGGTGTGAAACTGGTCGAGGGCGGCCAGTTGCCGGGGCGTGAGAAGCTGATCCTCCGGGCCGAGGGCCATCAGCGCCGTCTTCAGCCGCCCGGTCAGGCCGGTGGCGCGATAGTGGTCGCGGACGCCATCCAGTACATCGGTCATTGCAGGCTTCCTCCTGGCCTTCAGGCTGCTGTTGCGGATCCCAAGCGCCGGCAACGCCCTTGCTCCTGTTCTGTAACTCAGATGTAGGACGGCTTCCCGCAATCGGCTATTCGCGATAATGTCGACGGGTTATGAAGCAGAACTTCACAGTCAGGCAAGGCGCGCTCGACGGCGTCGAGGCGTTCCTGAGCGTTGCCCGGCACCGCAATTTTCGCAAAGCGGCGGCGGAGCTCGGCGTGACGCCGTCGGCGATCAGCCAGGCGGTACGCGCGCTCGAGGCGCGGGTCGGCGCGGCACTTTTCATCCGCACGACCCGCAGTGTCGGCCTGAGCGAAGCCGGCGAACGATTTCACTCGCGCGCAAAGCCGGCCTTCGAGGAGCTGGTCGCCGCAAGCGAGGTCGCGCGCGACCTTGGGCAGCGGCCGGCAGGACTGTTGCGCCTCACGGTGCCGCGGGCAGTGGTGCCGATCCTGCTGGAGCCGCTGATCGCATCCTTCTGCCAGGCCTTTCCCGAGGTCGAGGTGGAGATCGCCGCAAGCGAGGAGCTGGTCGATATCGCGGCCGGAGGATTTGACGCCGGCATCCGGCTCGGCCAGTTCATCGCAGCGGACATGGTCGCGGTCAGGCTGACGCCGCCCTTCCCGTTCGTGGTCGTCGGCAGCCCCGAATATCTACGCCGGCGCGGAAGGCCCGAACGTATCGACGATCTGCGCCAGCATGCCTGCTTGCGCATTCGCCGCTCGAACGGGTCGATCGGACCGTGGTCGTTCGTCAACGGCAACAAGCCGGTCGAGGCGATCGTCTCGGGACCGCTGATCGCCTCCGACTTTCCGACCATGCTTGGCGCGGCGGTGAAAGACATGGGG
>JBAVEE010000390.1:0-8383 GCA_049587575.1 Bradyrhizobium sp. | reverse complement strand
GCTTCGATCTCGCCATAGAGCACGATCAGATCGTTGATTTCGAGCAGCGGCATTATTCGGTTCCGAGATAGGCGGAGACGACATCGGGATGGCGCAGTACCGCCATGGATTCGCCATCCGCGATGCGGCGCCCGAAATTGAGCACGGTGATGTGCTGGGCGGCCTCCGAGACCAGCGTCATGTCGTGATCGATGATCAGGATGGTCAAGCCTTGCGCCGCGATGCGCTTGAGCAGCGCCTGGAGTTCGAGTTTCTCGCTGGAATTGAGACCGGCCGCCGGCTCGTCAAGCAGCAACAAGGTCGGATTGGCCGCGAGCGCGCGGGCGATCTCGATCAGCCGCTGATGCCCGTAGGAAAAGCCGGAGATCAGTTCGTTGGCGCGCCCTCCCAGGCCGACAAAGGCCAGCGCCGACATCGCCCGCCTGTTCAGCGCGTCGGCGCCGCCTGCGCCGATCAGCGTATTGCCGGGCCGCTCGGCGCCGATCACGACGTTTTCGAGCGCCGTCATCGAGCGGAACAAACGGATATTCTGGAACGTCCGTCCCAATCCCGCCGCGGCCCGCCGATGCGGCGGCATGTCGGTGATGTCGGTGCCGTCGAGAGCGACCCGGCCGGCGGTGGCCTTGTAAAGGCCGGAGAGCACGTTCAGCGTCGTGGTCTTGCCGGAGCCGTTCGGCCCGATCAGCGCATGCACGCCGCCGCGCCTGACTTCGATATCGACATTGTCGACCGCCTTGAGGCCGCCGAAATGCTTGGCCAGGCCTTTGACGGCAAGAACGATATCGCCGCCGATGGTCGCGGGAACCAGTTGCAGCGCGAGACCGGCGGCGTGCACCTTTGCCTTGGCGTGCCAGCGCTGGGTCGCGATCCTGATGAATCCCCAGATGCCGTCCGGCATGTAGCGGATAATCAGAATGACGGACAAACCGTAGATCGCGAGATAGAGCCCGGGAACGCTCTTCAGGAACCGCAGCCATTCCGGGATCAGGATCAGCAGGCCGGTGCCGATCGCCGAGCCGATCGGCGACGCGACGCCGCCGAGCAGCGACATGGTGAGGAACACGACCGACTCGGCAAAGGAGAATTGGTCCGGGCTGACATAGGCGAAGCCGCCGGCAAACAGGCCGCCGGCCAATCCACCCAGCACCGCGCTCAGCGCAAAGGCCGAAACCTTGGTGCGGAAGACGTCGATGCCGACCACGCCGGCGGCAAGCTCGTTATCGCGCACCGCGCGCATGGCGCGCCCGAGCCGCGTGTCCGAAAGATGCCAGACCGCATAGCCGATCAGCGCCAGCATCGCGACACAGAAGGCCAGGTACGATTGCGAGGACTGAAACAGAGCCGGCCGGCCGATATTCGACACGCCGTCGGGCCCATGAGTGAGCCAGATGGTGTTGATCATGACCAGCGTGACGATCTGCTGAAACGAGATCGTCACCATGGCGAGGTAATGCCCGCCGAGCCGCAGCGTCGACATCCCCAGCAACGCGCCGGCCAGCAGCGCGACGACGCATCCGCCGGCAAGGCACAGCCAGTAGCTGAGATGGTAGTCCGAGGTTCCGATACCGACGGCATAGGCGCCGAGGCCGAAAAATGCCGCCTGCGCCAGGTTGATCTGCCCGCACAGCCCGAGCACGACCGAGAGGCCGAACACCGCGATTGCAAAGGTGGTCGCCTGCATCAGGACGTTATGGATGTAGCCGTCGAATTGCATGGTGGCGGCCAGCGCCACGATGACGCCCGAGCCGGCGAAATACGGCAAATGACGCAACAGCAGCGGCTTTGCACGCGCGGCGGACACGGCCATCGGCATATTTTCGCTGGGGGCGCTCATGCCTTCTCCGCGACGCGCTCGCCGAAGATGCCTTGCGGCCGGAACACCAGAAACATTACTAGCACCAGAAAGGCAAAGCCGTCCTTGTACGGCACTGAAATGTAGGCCGCGCCAAACGTTTCGATGATGCCGAGCGCCAGCCCGCCGATGATGGCGCCGGCGACGTCGCCGAATCCGCCGATGATGGTGGCGGCGAAGGCCTTAAGCGCGATCGTGGATCCCATCTGGATCGAAACGAACAGGACCGGCGCCACCAGGATGCCTGCCAGTCCGCCCAGCACCGCCGAATAGATGAAGGTGATCATGATCATGGTGGAGACGGAAATGCCGAGCAGCGACGCCATCTCCTTGTCCTGCGAGGTCGCCTGCAATTTCTTGCCGAGCATGGTGTGCTCGAAGAACCAGTAGTTGAAAACCACCAGCACCATCGTGACCGCGATGATCAGCAAATACTGGCTGTCGAGATAGACCGGCCCGAGCTGGATGCCCGGCGTCTCGAACCAGCCCTCCAGCACCTGCGGTTGCGGCCCGTAGATCGCCAGCACGGAATTGGAGAGCAGAATCGAGGCGCCGATGGTCGCGATGATCACCGGCAGGAAGCTGCGGTGACGCAGCGGATAATAGACCCCGAGATTGAAGATCGCGCCGAGCAGCGCCATGCCGGCCAGCGCAAGCAAGAACGAAAGCCAGTACGGCCATCCCAAATCGACCGCGAACACCACCATCAGATAGGCGGCGACCATCGAGAATTCGCCTTGCGCAAAGTTCACCACATTGGTGGCGCGGAAGATCAGCACGAAACCGAGCGCGACAAGCGCGTAGACGGCGCCGATGCCGATGCCGGTAAAGAGCAATTGCAGTGCGAGATCCATGGAAATGCCCGGCGGGAGAACTGGAGGCGTTGCTGTTGAAGATTGTCGATCCTACCGCAGGCCGAAGTGCGGTGGAACGACCCGGACGACAGGAGACGATCGCACATATCGAATGGCGCGCATGACACGGCCGGACCCTCCGGAAGCCGGAGGGGCCGGCCCCGCGATCAATCGTTGAAGTCGATATGCTTGTCGTAGACGATGGCGCCCTTCTCGTTCTTCACGACGTTGTAGCCGTGCAGGCCGTCGCCATTCTGGTCAAAATTATACTCGCCTTCCGCACCTGGAAATTTTTTCAGCGAGAGAATGGCCTCGCGGATTTTTGCGGGATCGGTCGAGCCGGCCTTGTTGATCGCCGCCGACAGGACGGTGACAGCATCGTAGGGCCAGGCGCTCTGGTTATCCGGCGCGGTCTTGTAGGCAGCGCGATAGGCCTTGCCGAAAGCCTTCGAAGCCTCGCTGGAATCTTCCGCATAGTCGGCCACGCCGTAGGTGCCGTATAACGCCGGCCCCGCCAGTTTGGTCGATGACACCGCCACCACCGAAGGCGAACCCACCCAGGGAATGTTGACGCCGAGCTGACGCAGCTGGCGGGCAAAAATGCCGAGGTCGTTTTCGAAGGTGAAATAGGTGCCCAGAACGTCCGCGCCCGATTGCTTCACGGCCAGCACGACCGGGGTGAAGTCCTGGCTCTGGTTGGCATAGCCCTGATCGAGCACCGCCGGGGTACCCAGCTTTTCGAGCGCCGAGGCCAGCGCCTTGCCACCCGCCGTTCCGAACGCATCGGTCGAATGAACGATCGCCCATTTCTTCTTGCCGAGCGTGTTGACGCCGTAATCGGCGATGACGCGGCCCGAATAACTGTCGTTTGGGCGGAAGCGGAACAACCACGGATTGCCCATGTGGGTAAGGGTCGGGTCGGTTCCGCCGATCATCACAGGCTTGCCGAGCTTGAGCACGTCGGGGGCCATCGCATGCACCTGGGTCGAACGGATCGACCCCAGAAATCCCACGATGTCCGGCTGGGCGGCCAGTTTGGAAAACGCCAGCACAATGCCCGGATTGGTGGTCTGATCGTCCTCGATGACCAGTTCGACTTGTTTGCCGAGGACGCCGCCGGCCTTGTTGACCGCAGCCAGCGCGAGCTTGGCGCCGTTCTGCGCCCAAAGCCCCTGCTCCGCCGCCGGACCCGTGACCGGGACGCACATGCCGATCTTGATGGTCGCGCCTTGCGCGTTCGCGCGGCTGATCACGTAGGGTGCGGTAATACCTACGGCCAATCCAGCCGTAAAGTCGCGTCGCGTAACCTTCATCCGTTCCTCCCGTGAGGCCGACTTTAGCGCCGGCCTTCGTTGGCTTCGCAAGTTTGAGCGAAAAACCGATCGCGTGTCTACGGCGTGCCGCGGCAAGAGTCGATTGCCATGGGAGCATCCCACCCAGCTATTGCCGGGTACTTCAGCTTCGCCATCCGGCCTCGGCGGAGGTGCCCAAACAATAAGCATAGGCTATGATCCCCTGATCAGCCTGATCCTTCGCTTGATACGCCCCGCAGAATCGTTGGAGTGATGCCGACATGCCGCATTTCACGATCGAATACTCCGCCAATCTCGATTCCCGCCTCGATATGGGCAAGACCGTCGAAGTGGTCCGCAAGGCGGCAGCGGAGACCGGCATTTTCCCGCTCGGCGGCATTCGCGTTCGTGCCATCCGCTGCGAGCATTTCGCCATTGCCGACGGCAACCCGCATTTCGGCTTTCTCGCCATGGTGCTGCGGCTTGGCGAGGGGCGCGACCTCGCGACCCGCAAGAAGGCCGGCGAGCATATTTTTCGCGTCCTGTCCGATCACCTCGATCCGTTGTTTGCCACGGGCCAATTGGCGCTGTCGTTCGACATGCAGATCAACGACAAGGAGACCAGCTGGAAGCGCAATAACATCCATGGGGCTCTGAAGGAGAAGCTCGACCTGCCCTCATCCTGAAGCGCCTCCTCACCATGAGGGTCAAAACTCCAGAACTGGAATGACAAATGCCCGTGCCGACGCATATCTTCGATCCGCCGTTCAATATCGTCAGGTGCAGCCACGCCGTGCTCGACGTGGTGGACCTGAATGCCAGCCGCGCCTTCTATGAAAACGCGGTCGGGCTGCATGTCGAGGATCGCGACGACAAGGCGGTGTATTTGCGCGGAGTGGAGGAGCAACAGCATCACTCGCTGGTGCTGCGCAAGGCGGCAAACGCCGCCTGCAATCGTCTCGGATTCAAGGTCGGCAACGAAACGGATCTCGACAAGGCGGCGGCGTTCTGTTCGGAAAACGGAATCGCTTACGCCTTTGCCGAGCAGCCGTTTCAAGGGCGCACCCTGCAATTCACCGACCCTTTCGGCTTCCAGATCGAGCTCTATGCATCGATGGACAAGCGGCCGCACCTGTTGCGCCGCTACGACCTCCACAAGGGCTGCCACCCGCAGCGGCTCGACCACTTCAACGTTTTCGCCGCCGAGGTCCAGGACACCCTCGACTTCTACGCGCGGCTCGGGTTCCGGCTGACCGAATACGCCGAGGAAGACGGGCCGAACGGGCGGATCGCGGCGGCGTGGCTGCAGCGCAAGGGTAATGTGCATGACTTCGCCATCACCAACGGCAAGGGCCCTCGCCTGCACCACTTCGCCTATTGGGTGCCGACCGCGATGAACATCCTGCATCTGTGCGACGTGATGGCCTCGAGCGGCTATCTCAAGAACATCGAGCGCGGCCCCGGCCGCCACGGCATTTCCAATGCGTTCTTTCTCTATGTCAGGGATCCCGATGGCCACCGCCTGGAGCTCTACACCAGCGACTATTTCACCGGCGATCACGACCATGCGCCGATGCGCTGGTCGCTGAAGGATCCGCGGCGGCAAACGTTGTGGGGCTCGCCCGCCCCGCGCTCCTGGTTCGAGCAGGGATCGCCGTTTCCGGGACAGGCGGTCCGCGAACCGCAGTTTGTCGCCGATGTCACGGTCGCGGATTAGCGCCACGGGAATCTCATGAAAATGCCGTTGCTCGCTGCCGTCGCCTCGATGCTGGGTGTTGCGCCTGTCCTGTCGCCGATGGGCGGCCTTCATGCCGCTGAACTGAAGGTGCTGGCAGGCGGCTCGCTGACCTCGGTGTTGAACGAACTCGGCCCGCAATTCGAACTCGCCTCCGGCCACAAGCTTGTCATTCACTTCGATTCCACCCCCAACCTGATCAAACAGGCGACATCCGGCGATCCGTTCGACCTTGGGGTCGTTCCCGCCGATGTATTCAGGGACGCCGCCGCGAGGGCCCGCTTCATGCCCGGTCCGACCATCGATATCGCGCATGTCGGCTATGGCGTCGCGGTGCGCGCGGGCGCGCCCAGGCCTGACGTCAGCACACCGGAAGCCTTCAGAAAGACCCTGCTCGACGCGAAGTCCATCGCCTTTCTGCCGGCCAGCGCCGCAGGTGCCCATATCTTGAAGGTGTTCGAGCGTCTCGGCATCGGCGAGGCCATGAAAGCCAAGACCATCGCGCAGACCGCACCGGCGCAAATTTCTCAAGCCGTCGCCAGGGGCGACGCCGAACTCGGGATATTTGTCGTCAATGTGCTGATCGCCCCCGGCGTCGAACTGGCCGGTTCATTTCCCGCCGAATTGCAGCAGGAGCTTGTCTTCGCAGCAGGAGTCGCTGCCGATACCAGGGAAGCGGCAGCCGCCAAAGCGTTCATCGACTACCTCACCACCCCCGCCGCCGCTTCCGTCATCAAGGCCAAAGGCATGACCCCCGGCTAAGCGGCCCGCGCATCCTTATCGGAATCCCATGACATCATCCCGCATCGCCACTTTCGCCGTCAACGGCTCGACCAGATACGGCGCCGTGACCGATCGCGGCATCGTCGATCTCTCCGCGCGCTTCGGCAAGGACTTTCCCACATTGCGCGAGGTCCTCGCCGCCGACGCGCTGACACGACTGGCCGAGGACGCGGCGCGGTATCAGGCCGACCATGCGCTCGATAGCATCACCTGGCTGCCGCCGATCCCGGCGCCGGAGAAAATCATCTGCGTCGGCGTCAATTATCCCGACCGCAACGCCGAGTATAAAGACGGCCAGGACGCGCCGAAATATCCGAGCCTGTTCATGCGCACGCCGCACTCCTTCGTCGGCCACGAGACGCCGCTGGTGCGCCCGCTCGCATCCAAACAGCTCGATTACGAGGGCGAACTGGTTCTCATCGTCGGCAAGGCCGGCCGGCACATCCCGGAAACTACGGCGCTGGATCATATCGCCGCGATCACGCTGTGCAACGAAGGCACCATCCGCGACTGGGTCCGGCATGCCAAATTCAATGTCACGCAGGGCAAGAATTTCGATTGCACCGGCAGCCTGGGCCCGTGGCTTGTTCCCTACACGAGCGAATCCCAGATTGCCGACGTCAGGCTGACAACGCGGGTCAATGGCGAAACCCGGCAGGACGACCGCACCTCGCGGCTGATCTTCGGCTTTCGTTACCTGATCAACTATATCTCGACGTTCACGACGCTGGCGCCCGGCGACGTCATCGTCACGGGAACGCCGACCGGCGCCGGCGCGCGGCTCGATCCGCCGCGTTACCTGAAGCCTGGCGACGTCGTCGAGGTCGAAGCGGACAATGTCGGCGTGCTGCGCAACGGCGTGATCGACGAGGTCGCGTGATACCTGTGAATGATTGGACAATGCAATGACCCAGAGTTCCGGCGGCGAAGCGATCGTCAGCGGTCTTGTCGCACACGGCGTCGACACCGTGTTCGGCCTTCCGGGGGCGCAGATCTACGGCCTGTTCGACGCGTTCCAGCAGGCGCAACTGAAGGTGATCGGCGCGCGGCACGAACAGGCCTGCGGTTACATGGCCTATGGCTACGCGCGATCCACCGGCAAACCCGGCGTCTTCAGCGTGGTGCCCGGCCCGGGCGTGCTCAACGCGGGTGCGGCGCTGTTGACGGCATTCGGGTCAAACGAACCCGTGCTCTGCCTGACCGGACAGGTACCGACCCAGTTCCTCGGCAAGGGCCGCGGTCACCTTCACGAGATGCCGGATCAGCTCGCCACGCTGCGGACCTTCGTGAAATGGGCCGACCGGATCGAATATCCGGATCTGGCCCCGACGATGGTCTCCCGCGCGTTTCAGGAGATGTTGTCGGGACGCCGCGGCCCGGCTTCGCTGGAAATGCCGTGGGACGTGTTCACGCAGCGCGCGGAAGTTCGGGCGGCAAAGGTGTTCGATCCCTTCCCGGCTCCGCTTCCTGATCCCGACCGGATCAAGTCAGCCGCCGCGCTGATCGCCGGCAGCAGGACGCCGATGATCTTCGTCGGCAGCGGCGCGATCCACGCGCGCGACGAGATTCTGGAGCTTGCGGAATCGATCGACGCGCCGGTGGTGGCGTTCCGCAGCGGCCGCGGCATCGTTTCCAACGCCCACGAACTCGGACTGACGATGGCGGCGGCCTATCGGCTATGGCCGCAGACCGATCTCATGATCGGGATCGGAACGCGGCTGGAATTGCCGACGATGTCGCGCTGGCCGTTTCGCCCCAACGGGCTGAAGTCCGTTCGCATCGATGTCGATCCGTCGGAAATGCGCAGGTACACGCCGGACGCCGCCGTAATCGCCGATGCGCAGGCCGGCACCAGCGAATTGCTCGC
>JBAVEE010000389.1:0-3044 GCA_049587575.1 Bradyrhizobium sp. | reverse complement strand
GGCCAGATAAATCCTTAAAATACGAGAGGGTGTCGTGACCATAGCAATACCCGTTTATCCCGAGACCAAGGTCGCGCTCAAGGGGCGCAAGGGTCTGGTCGTAGGCATCGCCAACGAGCAATCGATCGCCTGGGGCTGCGCAAAGGCGTTCCGGGCCTTGGGCGCCGATCTGGCCGTCACCTATCTGAACGAAAAGGCAAAGAAGCACGTGGAGCCGCTCGCGAGCGCGCTCGAATCGTCCATCTTCATGCCCATGGACGTCGGGATTGCCGGACAGCTGGAGGCCGTGTTCGAGCGAATTGAAAAGGAGTGGGGGCAACTGGATTTTCTCGTCCATTCGATTGCGTTCTCCCCCAAGGAGGCTCTCCACGGACGAGTGATCGACGTCAAGCGTGACGGTTTCCTGGCGACCATGGACGTCTCATGCTGGTCGTTCCTCCGCATGGCGCATCTGGCGGAGCCGCTGATGAAGGACGGCGGCACGATGTTCACGATGACCTATTACGGTAGCCAGATGGTGGTGGAAAACTACAATATCATGGGCGTAGCCAAAGCAGCGCTGGAATGCGCCGTTCGATACGTCGCGTCCGAAGTCGGCCCCAAGGGTATACGCGTTCATGCCATCTCACCCGGTCCGCTGGCGACCCGCGCGGCCTCCGGAATTCCGGAATTCGACGAGTTGATGGCGAAGGCGCAGGCAAAGGCGCCCGCGAGGAGCCTCGTCAGTATCGACGATGTCGGCAAGGCGGTCGCGTTCCTCGCGCTCGACGGTGCGAAGCTGATGACGGGAGACACGATTTACATCGATGGCGGCTATCACATCATCGATTAAACAGGGGCCGATAAACAACCGGACTTTGATCCAGCTCAAATCGGACGCGTCGAACACATGAATTAGTCGAGAGGTCGTTGGCGGCAGCTCAAGGAGGAGCGGCGATGCGTAAGCTGGCTTGCTTATTGTTGATGGCGTGGGGAATTTCATCTCAGGCCGATGCTCAGACGGCGCAGCCGCCGGCAGCCATTCCTGTCGGGGTCATCACGGCCGATTCAAAGCCCGTCACCAAGACACTCGACTTCGTCGGGCGCGTGGAAGCTATCCAACGGGTCGAGGTGAAAGCGCGCATCACCGGGTATCTCGAAACCATCGCGTTCAAGGAGGGTGATCTCATCAAGGAAGGGACGCCGCTCTACGGCATCGAGAAAGGACTGCTTCAGGCGGCCGTCGAACAGGCCGAAGGTGAATTGACAAAGAGCAAGGCCGCCAAGGTACTCACCGAGGTTCAGCTGCAGCGAGCGGAAGAGCTGCTGGCCAAGGGTTCCGGCACCACGGTTGCCCGCGACCAGGCGCTCGCCGCCGATCAGTCGGCGCAAGGTGCTATTCTCGTCGACGAAGCCAATCTTCAGACGGCCAGGATCAACCTAGGCTATGCCAGCATTACTTCCCCGATAACCGGCAAGGTCGGCAAGACAAACATAACCAAAGGCAATGTTGTTACGCCGCAGAGCGGACCCCTCACCGTCATCGTCAGTCAGGACCCGATGTACGTGACGTTTCCGGTGAGTCAGCGCGAATTTCTGCGCGCCCAGCAGGCGGGCCACAGCGTCGACATCACCGGCATCAAGGCGGCGCTGCGGTATGCCGACGGCAGCGCGTACAAGTTTCCCGGCAAGATCAACTTCGTCGACGTCTCCGTCGACCGCGCCACCGACACGGTTCTGGCCCGTGCGACTTTCCCGAATCCCGACGCCGGGCTGATCGATGGCCAGTTGGTCAGCGTAGCGTTGGAAAGCGGCACCGCGGAGCAAAAGATCGTCATTCCGCAGGCGGCGCTGATTTCCGACCAGGAGGGCGTGTACGTATTCATCGTGAGCGACGGAAAGGCCGCGGTCCGCAGGATCAAGACCGCTGGCCCGAGCGGAACCGGGATCGTCGTTGAACAGGGCCTGACCGGAGGCGAACAGGTTATCGTCGAAGGAATCCAGGGATTGCGGCGCGATGCGGCGGTCCGCGCGACGCCGTTGCCGCCAGCGCCCGACAGGAGCTGATGCGATGTTCTCAGCGATTTTCGTCGACCGTCCGCGCCTGGCGATCGTTATTGCGATTGTGACCACTATTGCCGGCGCCTTGGCGTATCTGGCGATGCCGGTTGCCCAGTATCCCGACATCGTGCCACCCCAGGTCTCGGTCACGACGATGTATCCAGGCGCCAATTCCGCTGTGGTGGACGCCACCGTGGCCCAGCCGATCGAGGCGCAGGTCGTCGGTGTCGACAAGATGATCTACATGAAGAGCACGAGCGGCGACGACGGCAGCTATACGCTTACTGCCTCGTTCGAACTCGGCACCAATCCCGACATCAATGCGGTTAACGTCAACAACCGGGTGCAGATCGCCCTGGCGCAGTTGCCGCCTGAAGTCCAGCGGCAGGGCATCAACGTCAAGAAGAAATCGACGGCGATTCTCGCCGTTGTAGCCCTCTACTCGCCGAAGAAGACGCACGATCCGCTTTTCCTGTCGAACTACGTCACGATCAATCTTCTGGATTCGATAAAGAGTACCCCCGGCGTCGGAGACGCGTTCCTTTTCGCGGCACAGGACTACGCGATGCGCGCCTGGGTTAAAACCGAGCGCCTGACAGGTCTCAATCTCACCGTCAACGATGTTATCGATGCCATTCAGTCGCAGAACGTCCAGGCCGCGGTCGGGCGCATTGGGGCGCGGCCGATCTTCAACGACCAGCAGTTGCAGCTCAACATCCAGACTAAAGGCCGGTTAAGCTCGGTCGCGGACTTCGATAACATCGTCATCCGGACCAATCCGGATGGTTCTATATTGCGATTGAGCGATGTCGCCAAGCTCGAACTTGGCGCCGCCAATCTCGATCGCGACACGCGCTTCAACGGCGATAACGCCGCCGCAGTGGTGATTTACCAGTCGCCCGGCGGCAACGCGATCGACACCGTCAATGCGGTGCGGAAAAAGCTCTCCGAATTCGAAAAGCGCTTTCCCGAGGATCTGGCCTGGAAGATTACCTACGATCCGA
>JBAVEE010000388.1:0-4225 GCA_049587575.1 Bradyrhizobium sp. | reverse complement strand
GTTGTCGACCAACACGATCAGCAAGATCATCGTCGCATGGACCAGTGGGGGACGATCTTACGCGTTGCGGCTGATTCCGGGGCTGCTCCTGGTCATAGCGGCGGCATGGGCCGGAACCTATGGTCCGCGTCTGTTCGGACTGTGAGCGGCGAAGGTTGCGGCGCCGGCACGAAAGCTGGCGGCCGCCGCCGGTTCTTGGTCATGCCGGTGAGGTGCCGGCCTAGTGGGACATCAAGCAGCAGAGCGGGCTCGACGAGAGAATTTCCCGTGTCATCCCGCCGAAGATCCACTCACCCAACCGGCTGTGGCCGTAGGCGCCGGCCACCAGCAGGTCGGCTCCTTCATCCATGGCAAACTGGAACAGATGGTTCGCGTCGGACCTGTCACGATGAATAACCGGCCGGGGATCCGCGTTGACCTTGTGCCGCTGCAGGTAGCGGACGACATCGCTGGTCCTGGCTGACGCATTTTCCTTCTCGTCGCGGTGACAGACTTCGACCACCGAAACGCGCTTGGCGACGCGCAAAAACGGGATCGCGTCCAGCACGGCCCGACGCGCCTCGCGGGTATCCTTCCAGGCCACCACGACATGTTCGGCCCGCACCGAGGCGATGCCCGGTGCAACCAGCAGGGCGGGCCGACCGAGCTTGAGAATAACCTTGCCCGGATCGAGGTTTCGCTGATCGTCATGGCGGCCCTGCGCCTGCTGCCCAATGATCACGAGATCGGCAGATCGCGCTTCGCGCTCCAGGAAGTCGCCCGGAAAATCCAGCGCCGATCGCCATTCGACGTCCTTGCGCGCGCCGACGACACCGCGGAACCAGTCTCCCCGCTTCGCCAACGCCGCACCCATCTGCTTGATGTCGGCTTCCGTGGTCTCCTCGATGATCACGCCTTCCGCAACGAACGGCGGCGAAACGGCGCGGGCCGAGACGCCTATCAGCGCCGCATCGAACTTCCCGGCAAGCTCCGAGGCAATTCGGACCCTTTGTTCCGGAATACCTTCGATCTCGACATAGACCATCAGGGCGGCATAAGACATGAGGCTGCTCCTTCAACGAACAGTGCCATTTTGCGCGGTTCAGGCCCGACCTTATTGATGCATCTCAAGGCTCCGGGGAGCCGGCCTGCCGGATGCGATCCGTGTGAGGGGTTGGGGCCTATCGATAGATCGTAATCCTCACCCCAGCGCTCTCCCACAAGGAGAGCCTGCTTCTGTCGCCGAGCGGCTGAGTGATCTAGTCCCCCGCCCGCAACCGATAGCCGATGCCGGTTTCGGTCAGCACGAATTGCGGGCGTTCCGGATCGGTCTCGATCTTCTGCCGGAGCTGCCGCACATAGACCCGCAGATATTGCGCGTCGGTCAGCTCATCCCACAGCTCCTTGAGCAGAAACCGGTGGGTCAGCACCTTGCCGGCGTGCTGCACCAGCACGCGCAGCAATTCGTATTCCTTTGGCGAGAGCTTGATGTCCCGCTCGCCGACCTTGACGATGCGGCGCACCAGATCGACGGAAAGATCGCCTGATTTGAACACCGGCCGTTCGCCATGGACCTGCAACTGGTGCCGCAGCGCCGCGCGCATGCGGGCGAGCAGTTCGTCCATCCCGAACGGTTTCGTCAGGTAATCGTCGGCGCCCAGATCGAGGGCCTGGACCTTGCCCGCCTCATCACCGCGACTCGACAGCACGACGATCGGAACGCTGTCATTGCGGCCGCGGATCATCCGCAGCAATTCATGGCCCTGGATGTCCGGCAGGCCGAGATCGAGAATGATCAGGGCCGGCTCCTGCGCCAGCAGTTCGAGCGCCATCTTGCCGCTGGGCGCCTCCAGGATCTCGTAACCTTGCGTGCTCAGCCCCATCCGCAGCAATTTGCGGATCGGCGGTTCATCGTCGATGACAAGTACCTTGATCGGCGCGGCGCTCATGCGGCGGTGTCCACTTCGCGCGAAAACGCCATGTTATCCGCCGGAATCGGCAACCGGATGGTCAGCACCGCACCGCTCCGGTCGGTGCGATTCGTGGCCGAGAGCGTGCCGCGCATCGCCTCGACAAAGCCGCGGGCGATCGCAAGCCCGAGGCCGGTGCCGGGACGAACATGGTCGCCCTTTTGCACGCGGTAGAACTTGTCGAACACGCTTTCCAGCTCGGAGTGCGGAATGCCCTCGCCCTCGTCGGTGATTTGCAGGCTGACAAAATCCCCGTCCCGCCAACCCCTGATGGAGATCGTGGTGTCCGCCGGCGCATATTTGGCCGCATTGTCCAGCAGGTTGAAAAGCGCCTGCTCGAACAGCACCGCGTCGAGTTCCAGCATCGGCAACTCGGCGTCGAGCTCGAGCGAAACATTGTGGTGCACCAGAATTTTGCCTGCGCGCCGCAAGGCGCTGCCGACGATCTCCCCGACATCGTGCCGCGCGGTATTGGGCTTGATGGCGCCGGATTCCAGCTTGGTCATGTCGAGCAGATTGGCGATGAAGCGGTTGAGCCGCTCCGACTCGTCGATCACGGTGGCGAGCAGATCGCGCTTTTCAGCGTCGGTGAGGCCGCCGGCGAGATCGCGTATCGTGGATGCGGCGCCGAGCACCGAGGCCAATGGTGTCTTGAGATCGTGCGAGATCGAGGTCAACAGCGCCGAGCGCAGCCGATCCGACTCGACGGTGCGCTTGACGCGGTCCATGTCTTCCACCAGCAGCACCCGCTCGATCGCCAGCGCGCCCTGATCGACCAGGGCGTCGAGCAGGCGGCGCTGATCCGGCGTCAGCAGCGGCCCGCTTTTGTCGTCGTCGATGCCGATGACGCCGATCGTCCCCCGCCCGGTTCGCATCGGCAGGAACAGGCGCCTGGCGCCCGGCAACGTATCGGAGCCGCGCCCGGCCGCACGGTCGTTGTCCCACGCCCAGTTCGCGGCGGCGAGATCGGCCTTGTCGAGCTGATCTTCGGGCGGGTAACCCGTCTTCACGGTCAGCACACCGTCCTCCGGCAACAGCAGCACCACGCGCACCTTCAGCATCAGCGCGATCTGATAGGCGGTCGCCCACAATACGTCGTCGAGCGTCGCGGTGCCGGCGAGCTTGCGGCTGAAGGCGTAGAGCGATTCGGTGGTCCGCACCCTGCCGATCGCGGAGTCGGCCTGGGTGCGCACTCGCGCCGCGACGTTGGAAACCAGCAGCGCGATCAGCATGAAGAAGAAAAAGGCCGCAACGTTGGTCGGGTCGGTGATCGTGAAGGTGTAGACCGGTGGCAGAAAGAAGAAGTTGTAGCACAGCGACGCCGCGACGCTGGCCAGCAGGGACGGCCACAGGCCATAGCGAACGGCGACCCCCACCACGGCCGTGAGAAACACGAGATCGACATTCTCGATGCCGAATATCGGCTGGATCAGTTCGCCGGCGCCGAGACCTATGACTACGATCAGGAGCGCCATCAGATAGGGTCGCGGATCGAACGGCTCGGGCCGTTCCGCCGCGCGCACGGTCTTTCTCGGAACCGGGTCTGCCGCGAGCTCCTCGCCGGCGACGACGTTGACGCCGATATGACCGGCGCGCCGCACCAGGTCGTGCACCACCGAACCGCGCATGAGCTCGAACCACCAGGAGCGCGTCGATTTGCCGATGATGATCTGGGTCACGTTGTTGGCTTGCGCGAAGCTGATGAGGTCGTCCGCGATACGGCGTCCGACGCCGGGAATGGTGATCGCCTCGCCGCCCAGCGCCTCGGCCAGCCGCAGCGTGTCGGCCAGCCGGTCGCGCTGTTCGTCGGTCAATTGCAGGCTGCGCCGCGTCTCGATGCTGATGGCGGTCCAGGGCGCGTGCAGCCGGTCCGCCAGCCGCTTGGTGTAGCGCACGAGCCCCGCCGACCGCGGATCCTCGCTGAGGCAAACCAGGATGCGCTCGCCGGCGGCCCAAGGGCCGGCGATGGCGTTGGCCTGCATATGGGTGAGCAACTGCTCGTCGACGCGCTCGGCGGTCCGCCGCAACGCCAGTTCGCGCAGCGCGGTCAGATTTCCCGGCGAGAAATAATGCTCGAGCGCGCGCTCGGCCTGTTTGGGGACGTAGACCTTGCCTTCCTTCAGCCGCTGGATCAGATCGTCCGGCGTCAGATCGATCAGCTCGATCGCATCCGCCCGGTCGAACACCGAATCCGGCACGGTCTCGCGCACCCGCACATGGGTGATCTGCGCGACCACGTCGTTGAGACTCTCGATGTGCTGGATGTTGACCGCGGT
>JBAVEE010000387.1:0-3623 GCA_049587575.1 Bradyrhizobium sp. | reverse complement strand
CCTCTGGATCGCCGGCTGCATCCTTCTAACCGTCAGCTTCCTGCCCGCGCTTCATGCCGCGATGGGACAGAGCGGCGGCGTGCTGGTGCTGGGCGGCCTTGCGGCGCTGTTCCTGGTGCCGGTCCTGTTGTTCTATTTCCTTGCGAGCCTTGCCTGGCGCGGCCAGGAAATGCGGATGATCGCGCAATCGATGGCCCAGGTCGCCATCCGTTTCTCCGAACCCGAGGGCGCCGCCAGCGATTCGATGGTCACGGTCGGTCAGGCGATCCGCCGCGAAGTCGCTGCCATGGGCGACGGCGTCGAACGCGCCATCGCGCGTGCCGGCGAACTGGAAACCCTCGTCGCCAACGAAGTTTCGGCGCTGGAACGCGCCTACAGCGACAACGAGGTGCGGATCCGCGCTTTGCTGCAGGATATCGCCCATCAGCGCGACAATCTGGTCGGACAGGCCGAACAGGTTCGCAGCGCCATCTCCGGCGTGCAGATCGACCTGCGCCACGACATCGCGCTGATATCGGACGCGATCGCATCCCGGGTCGACGAGGTTGCCAAGAGCATCACCGGCGCGCTGGAGGAACGCGGCGCCCACATCACCAGCGCGCTCGGCAATGCCGGCGACAACATGATCCTGGCGCTCGGCGAGCGCGGCGGCGACCTGCTCGACCGGCTCGAGGAAGCCAGCGCCGAAACCACGCGCGCCGTGCTCGACGCCAGCGAGCGGCTGACCACCAGCCTCAATTTCAAGACCGGGCATGTCCACGACGAATTCGTCGAACTGGCCGACCGCGTGCACGAAATGCTGAACGAGCGGATCGACCGCATCACGTCCGAATTCGAGCAACGCTCGGCGACTATCGTGGACGGAATTTCCGACCGCACCGAACAGGTTCACGACTCGCTGAAGAACTCGAGCGACTCGCTGCTGCTGGAGCTCGAACTGCGCAGCGGCGACCTGGTGAGCAAGATCGACGAAGCCGGCAACCGCCTGGCGTCGAACATCCTGACCTCCGGCGACAAGGCGAGCGAAGCGCTTGATGTGACGGTGAACTCGCTGGTGGCGAAGGTCGTCAGCCAGACGGAAAACGCGCACGACAGCCTCAGTCTGCAGATGAGCGCCTTCGACGAGCTGGTGAAGAACCAGGGCGGCGAACTCGCGGAAAAATTCGCCCGCGACAGCGGCACCCTCGGCGCCCTGATCACCCGCCACATTTCCGAGTTCGATCGCACCGTCAAAACCTTCGGCGGCGAAATCGTCGAACGCATGGGTCAGCGCACGCAGGATATCTCGGAAACCCTGAAGACCTATGTCGATACGTTCGACACCCGGCTGACCTCGAACGGCGGCGAGATTACCGCCTCGCTCGACCAGCGTCTGATGCAGTTCGAGACGACGCTGGGGACCCGCGTCGCCAATCTCGATACCTCGCTCGACAGCAAGATCAAATTCTTCGATGAATCGGTCGACGGCCGCCTCAAATCGCTCGAACAGACCTTCGATTCGCGGGCGAAATCGGTCACCGAAACCATCGACAGCCGGCTCGATTCGCTGGCGTCGTCGCTGACCGACGGCACCGCGCAGGCAATCCACTCGATCGACTCGCGCCTCACCTCGCTCACGTCTTCGCTGACTGACGGGGCGACGCAGGCGATCCACGCGATCGACTCGCGGCTCACCTTGCTCGCATCTTCGCTGACCGACGGCGCCGCGCAGGCGATCGAAGCCGTCGATCGGCGCATCGTCAACGTGACCGAAACCATCGATGGTCGCAGCACGCAGCTGACCGAAACCATCACGGCGCGGTTCCAGGAAATCCATCAGGGCATCGAGACCCGGGTCGGCGCAGTTGCCGCGGATATCGATACGCGCGTCGCGCAGTTCGAAGACCTGCTGGGTTCGCGCGTCGAAGCCGTGGCCGGCCGCATCGAGAGCAGCGGACGGCAGGCCAGCGACGGTCTCATGGCCCGCGCCGAGGAATTGTCGCTCGGGATCAAGTCCCATGTCGAGGATGCGGAACGCTCGCTGACCAACCTTGTCGTCAACACCAGCGAGACCATTCAGACCGGCGCGCGCGCGGCGCAGCAAGCGCTGCTGTCGGTTTCCTCCGACGTCGGCGCCCAGCTGAAGCTGACCTCGGCGGAAGTCGAGCGCGCGCTCACCGCCGTCGGCAGCAGTGCCGCGAACTCGATCGTGAGCAGCGCCCGCGATGCGCAGGCCACCCTCGTGACGGCCTCCTCGGAGGCCGCCAGCCAGGTCAAGTCCTTGTCCGCCGACGTCGAGCGAACGCTTTCGGCCGCCGGCTCGGCAACCGCCGGGTCGATCGTCGCGGGTGCGCGCGAGGCGCAGACCACGCTGGTCTCGGCTTCCGCGGATGCGGCCAGCCAGGTCAAGTCCCTGGCCGGCGATGTCGAACGCTCGCTCTCGGCCGCCGGTAGCGCGACCGCCGCCTCGATTCTCGCCGGTGCGCGTGAAGTCCAGACCACGCTCGTCTCCGCGTCGTCGGATGCCGCGAGCCAGGTCAAATCCTTGGCCGCCGATATCGAGCGGTCGTTGTCGATCGCCGGGACCTCCGCCGCCGAAACGGTTGTCGGGGGCGCACGCGAGGCTCGGGCCACGCTGGTCGCGGCATCGTCGGAGGCCGCCGACCACGTCAAGTCGCTGTCGATCGATGTCGAACGTACGTTGACGGCGGCCGGTGCGGACACCGCCGCCTCCATTCTGAGCAGCGCGCGCGAGGCCCAGAGTTCGCTGACGGCCGCGTCGGCCGACGCCGCCAGCCAGATCAGGGCGATCTCGACGGATATCGAGCGTTCGCTCAGCACGGTGACCGCCAACACCACGGATAATATTGCAACCAGCGCCCAGAATGCGCAGAGCGCACTGGTGGCCGCGTCCAACGAAGTCAGCTCGAAGATCAAGTCGACCTCGGCGGAAGTCGAACGCTCGGTTCTCGCCGCCGGCGGCTCCTTCGGCTCCGCCGTGACAGGCAAGACCAACGAAATCGTCACCTATGTGCAACAGCAGACGGATCGTCTTTCACAGATGATCGACGGCAAGCGCGGATCGCTGGTCGAGGCCATCGGCTCGAAGACCAGCCAGCTCACGGTCGATGTCGACCGCGTGACGTCGGAGGCGCTGCGATCGATCGAGACCCGCGGACAGGCCTTCGCGCAGTCGATGCTGAGCAACGGCACCGACGTGGCGCGGACGATTACTTCGGCCGGCGAAATGGCCACTGGCGCTGTCAACAAGTCGCTGAAGGAACTGGAGCAGGCTTCGCGGGCGGCCATCGACCAGTCGCGCCAGGTCTCGGTCGCGGCGGTGACCGAGATGCAGGAAACCAGCAAGATCCTGCGCACCGACACGGTCGCCTTGTTCGAGCGCCTGCGCGAAGGCAATATCCTGCTGCAGGAAGTACTGACCGGGGCGCACGACAACCTCAACTCGCTGGAGCGTGCCCTCGTCACCCGCGTCGCCGACTTCGTCTCCGCCATGAACGACGTCACCACGCGAAACGGCGCGGCGACCCAGACGCTGGAAGATCAGCTCAACGTCTTCAACTCCAAAACCACGAAGGCGCTGGAGGATCTCGGCGAGCTCTCGGCCCAGTTCGACGCGCACGGCA
>JBAVEE010000386.1:0-2415 GCA_049587575.1 Bradyrhizobium sp. | reverse complement strand
GCCAAGGCGATCACCCAGACCGTGCTGAAGCAGAATCCGGATCTCTGCGGCATCGTCGGCTTCTGGGACGGCATGGATATCGGCACCGCGGCCGCGGTGAAGGAAGCGGGCCTCACCGGCAAGGTGTGGGTCTCGACCTCCGGCGGCGGCGAGCGCCGCGGCGCATGCGAACTCGTCAAGTCGGGCGCGTTCGACCTCGACCTCAGCTACGACGTGCCGACCCAGGCCGCGCAGATGGGCGGCATCATCAAGTGGCTGGTCTCCTCCGGCGTCAAGCCCGGATCGGTGAAGGGATCGATGTATACGACCCTGATCCCGATCACCAAGGAGAATGCCGGAAGCGACACCGCCTGCTGGAATCTCGGCGACCTGAAGAAGTAGCAAACGCGAAAAACCGGGCGAGTGGCCGCGCGTTTCGCATGGCCGCTCGTCCCGGGATAGACCCGCCGGCCGCACCGACCGGATTCCTCCTTCGATCCCGGAATACCAATGCAAGACGCGCTGCTTCGTTTGCGATACCGCTACTGGCCGGATCACCTGCTCGGCGAAATCCTGTCCAAGCGCTGGACTGAAACCGCGATCCCGGTGATCGTGCTCCTGATCATCACGATCCTCCTGAGCCGCGCGATCCCCGGCTTCCTTTCCGTCAACGGCCTTGCCGATACCGGGCGGCAGGCCGGCGAGATCGGCTTCATCGTGCTCGGCATGGCGCTGGTCGTCATCGTCGGCGGCATCGACCTGTCGGTCGGATCGATGTTCGCATTGTGCGATTTCTGCGCGCTGTTCTGCCTCAACGTTCTCGACTGGCCGGTGCCGGCGGTGATCGTCGCCACGCTGCTGTGCGGGGCCGCGCTCGGCGCCGTCAACGGCCTCCTGATCGGCTATCTGCGGCTGCGCGCCTTCATCACCACGCTGATCACGCTCATCATCTATCGCTCCGCCTACGACCTCCTGTTGTTCGACTATTCCAACACGATCGCCGCCGCCTTCCCCGACTTCCCGTCCTGGAATTTTGTCGGCGGCGGCGTGGTCGCGGGCGTCCCCAGCGTCGTGCTGGTCTATGTCGTGGTCGCGGTGTTCGGACATATCTTCCTGACCCGCCTGCGGCCGGGATGGCATGTCACCGCGATCGGCGGCTCGCGGCGCTCGGCCTACAATTCCGGCATTCCGGTGCGCCGCACGATCGCGCTGTGCTACACCGCGAGCGGTGTCCTGACCTCGATCGGCGCGTTGTTCTTCGCAGCCCGTCTCGGCACGGTCGGCGGCGATGTCGGCGTCGGGCTCGAAGTGACGGTCCTGACCGCGACCGTGCTCGGCGGCATCAGCCTCGGCGGCGGCAAGGGCTCGGTCGCCAAGGCGCTGGTCGGCACGCTGATCGTGCTGTTCCTGATCAACGGCCTGACCACGCTGTCGGTCAGCGGCGGCGTCAACCGCATGGTGCTGGCCGGCGTTCTTTTGGTCGCCGCCACCATCGACATCCGCTGGCTGAAGAACCGCAACCGGATCATCAGCAAGGTCTATGTCAGCCCGACCTATCATGCCCTGGCGCCGGCGGCTTCCACCGCGCCCGGCAGCGGTCCGTTCGCGCAGAACGACAGGCTGCGCGACGTGACGCTGATCGGGCTCGGCCGCATCGAGGCGCCGGAAGACGTCATCCTCGACCGCAACGACAACCTCTATGCCGGCTCGCGCCATGGCGACATCATGCGCTTCAAGGCGCCTGACTATCAGGAGATGGAGGTGTGGGCCCATATCGGCGGTCAGCCGCTGGGCATGGCGTTCGATCGCAAGGACAATCTCTATGTCTGCATCGGCGGCATGGGGCTCTATCGCATCACGCCCGAACGCAAGGTCGAGAAGGTCACCGACGAGACCAACCGCAGCCTCTATTCCGTCAATGACGACAGCCGGCTGCGGCTGGCGGACGATCTCGACATCGCCGACGACGGACGCATCTTTTTTTCCGAAGCCACCGTCCGCTACGAGATGGACGAGTGGCCGGTCGACGGGCTGGAAGCGCGCGGCAACGGCCGCATCATCTGCTACGATCCGAACAACGGCACCACGCGCACCGTGCTGCGCGGCTTGAAATTCCCCAACGGCATCTGCATCGCCAGCGACGGCCAGTCGATCCTCTTTGCCGAAACTTTCGGCTGCTCGATCAAGCGCTATTGGTTCGACGGCCCGAAGACCGGAAAGGTCGAGACCGTAATGGACAATTTGCCGGGCTATCCCGACAACATCAATCTGGCGTCCGACGGCAATTACTGGCTGGCCATGGTCGGCATGCGCAGCCCCGCGCTCGATCTCGCCTGGAAGATGCCGGGCTTCCGCCAGCGGATGGGCAAGCGGGTGCCGATCGACGAATGGCTGTTCCCGAACATCAACACCGGCTGCGTGATCAAGTTCAACGAG
>JBAVEE010000385.1:0-2580 GCA_049587575.1 Bradyrhizobium sp. | reverse complement strand
GCGCTGGCCGAGCTGCAATATATCGGCCTGCGGCGGAGCAGCGACGCGGTGGCGGCTTGACGTCCGCGCAAGCTTTGCCAAACATCCGAAGCTGTCATTCCGGGATGGTGCGTTAGCACCAGACCCGGAATCTCGAGATTCCGGGTTCGATGCTTTCGCATCGCCCCGGAATGACATTCTCAATCTGCTATCGCTAATTCACGTCCGCGCGTTTCGCTCGCATCGAAACCGTCTTCGGCACCGAATTAGCCGGCCGCGCGACCTCGCGGCTAATGTCCGGCGGCGACGCTGCACTGGCGACCGCCTCCGCAGCCACCGGCGCCACCTTCATCTCGCCGAGCCGGGCGCGCACTTCGGCGGTCAAGCCGGGATAGGATGCCACCGGCGTGAATTCCGCGGTCTGGTTGTTGCCGACCTTGATGCCGGAATACGCCACCAGCCCGTTGGTGGTGGCGATCACGTCGCCGGCACGCAACGAGGTATCGAGCGTCAGGTCGACCGGCGCGAGGCCTGCGGGATCGCGGCCATTGCAGGTGCAAACGGCGCGCAGCGCCTTGCGATAGGCGAAGGCGTTCTCGCTCTCGGCATAGTGCTCGCCGGTAACGGACGTTGCACCGTCGATCGTGCCGCCGAAGAAAACCTTGGTGGGGCTGGCCGGGCAAAACGCCTGGCACATCTGGACCGGTGACGCGTTGCTGCGCGCCAGTGGAAAATATCGGCCGTCGCAGCTGCGCACGCAAAATGCGGGTCCGCTGCCGGAGACGACGGGGCGCGGCGGTGGCGGCTGGTTCAGGCCGAATGGATCGGCGAAAAAATTCGCAAGCGGCGGGGCCTGGTGTTGCTGCTGTTTCTGGAAACCGCCGAAGAACAGATCGAACAGGCTTTCGGCGGACGCCCCGCCCGGCGCCAGCGCAACGGCGCCGGCGAGCGAAGCGACGGCGATGAGCATCATGCGGCGCCGCATGCGCGGAAAGGGCAACTCTTTACGCAACGCTTACTCCACCCGACGCCACAAACCCTGCCGCGGCAGGCTGTGCCCCGGCTCGATTCACATTAGTGCGGGATGGTAAACGAGCTATGAGCAAGGGCAGGATGGCGGGAAAGAAAAGCTCCTTGCATCACCCCGCCCCGCGTGGGGGGTGATGCCGGATTCTCGCGAGAGCGAGAATCCGGGTGAAGGGGAGTCGCCACGGTCGCACCGCCGAATTTGCGGAAAAGCGTTCCCTCACCCTAACCCTGCAGGAGCGGGCTTCGCTGGTCCCGACCCGGCGAAGAGCGGGACCAGGGAGAAGACGGAGATGCGCGGCGCGAGGGAGTGGAGAGAACGCTCAGTCCTTCAAGAACTCGCTGGCCTTGTAGAGCGAGCGGAACGGCAGGCCGGCCTGCGCGAAGGTTTCGCCGGCGCCCTCTTCGCGGTCCACCATGGTGAGGACCAGCGCAACCACGCCGCCGGCATCGCGCGCCGCTTCCACCGCCTTCAGCGCCGATTCGCCTGTGGTGGTGACGTCCTCGACGATCGCCACCCGCTTGCCGTTCAGGCTCTCGCCTTTCGCGAGGCCCTCGACGGCAAGGCGCGCGCCGTGCTCCTTCGGCTTCTTGCGCACGAAGAACGCCGCGATCGGGTGGCCCTTGATCCAGGAGAGCTGCGCGACCGCGCCGGCGAGCGGCACCGCGCCCATCTCCAGCCCTCCGACATAATCGAGGCCGTCGTCCCGCAGCGCCTCGAAGGTCAGTTCGGCGAGCAAGGCGGCGCCTTCCGGATCCAGCATGGTCGGCTTGAGGTTGAAATAGAAATCGCTGGTGCGGCCCGAGGCCAGCGTGATTTCGCCGCGGCCGAAGGAGCGTTTGCGGATGATCTCGGCGAGGCGGGCGCGGGAGGCTGATTTGGACAAGGCGATCTCTCGTATGGGGAGGCGCAATCTATTCGCGGACGGCCGCACATTCCAGAGCCGAAGGCGCGCCGTCAACAGCGGGAGCGCCGACGTGCCCTGCCGAAAGGCCGGTTGTAAGGCGCCGCGCTTCCGGGCTAGGGGTTATCGGGCCTTTGCGGGGGGAAATGACAAGAAATGACGATCGAATTCCACACCTGGAACACGCCGAACGGCCGCAAGATCAGTGTCGCGCTGGAAGAGATGGGCCTGCCGTACAAGGTGTTCCCGGTCAACATCACCAGGGGCGAGCAGATGGCGCCCGACTTTCTCGCCGTCAGCCCGAACAACAAGATCCCCGCGATCGTCGATCCCGACGGACCCGGCGGCAGGCGCGTCAGCGTGTTCGAGTCCGGCGCGATCCTGCTCTATCTCGGCGAGAAGACCGGCCAGTTCCTTCCCGCATCGCTGATCGAGCGCATTCCCGTCTACGAATGGCTGAGTGGCAGATGGGCGGCTTCGGGCCGATGCCGGGACAGGTGCACCACTTCATCGCGCTGGAGAACGAGCACGACCGCGCCTATGGCTTGAAGCGCTTCATGGTCGAGACGCGCCGGCTCTATGGCGTCCTGGATCGCCGGCTGGCCGAACACGAATTCGTCGCGGGCGCGCTGTCGGTCGCCGATTTTGCGATCCTCGGCTGGGCCTGGCG
>JBAVEE010000384.1:0-2840 GCA_049587575.1 Bradyrhizobium sp. | reverse complement strand
ACCGGGGAGGCAAGCTCGATATGCCCCATCCGCTCGCGCCGCACCTTGGCGAGCGTGACCTCGACGCCGCATTTCTCGCAGATGATGCCGCGGAACTTCATCCGCTTGTACTTGCCGCACAGGCACTCGTAGTCCTTGATCGGGCCGAAGATGCGGGCGCAGAACAGCCCGTCCCGCTCCGGCTTGAAGGTGCGGTAGTTGATGGTCTCCGGCTTCTTGATCTCGCCGTAGGACCACGACAGAATCTTCTCCGGGGACGCGATTGAAATCCGGATCTGGTCGAAGACCTGAGCCGGCGTCGTCGGATTGAAGAGATTCATAACTTCTTGGTTCATGGTCTTCTCCTCGCGTGCCGATCGTCACCGGCAGCAAATTCGAAATTTTTGGTAGCCACGCGCACCGCTCAACGTCCGAGCGCAGCGCGGATGCCCGGCGCAAAGCGCGCCGGGCATGACGCTTTTGAGTTACTCGGCCGCCTCGGACGTAGCGCCGCCCTGCTTCGAGTTGTGCAGGTCGACGTTGAGGCCCAGCGAACGCATTTCCTTGACCAGAACGTTGAACGATTCCGGGATACCCGCTTCGAACGTGTCGTCGCCGCGCACGATCGCCTCGTACACCTTGGTACGGCCGGCGACGTCGTCCGACTTCACGGTCAGCATTTCCTGGAGCGTGTACGCCGCGCCGTACGCCTCGAGCGCCCACACTTCCATTTCGCCGAAACGCTGGCCGCCGAACTGTGCCTTGCCGCCCAGCGGCTGCTGGGTCACGAGCGAGTACGGTCCGATCGAACGGGCGTGGATCTTGTCGTCCACGAGATGGTGCAGCTTGAGCATATAGATGTACCCAACCGTCACCTTGCGGTCGAAGGCGTCGCCGGTCCGGCCGTCATAGACGGTCGATTGTCCGGAGGCATCGAGACCGGCCAGCTTCAGCATCTCCTCGATGTCGGCTTCCTTGGCACCATCGAACACCGGCGTCGCGATCGGCACGCCGTGGCTCAGATTGCGTCCAAGCTCCATCAACTCGCTGTCATTGAGCGATTTGATGGTTTCATCGTCGCCATAGATCTTTTTCAAGGTCTCCTTGAGCGGCTTGAGGTCCTGCTTGGCGTTGGCAAGGTAGGCGTCGACCGTCTGGCCGATGCGCTTGCCGAGGCCGGCGCAGGCCCAGCCGAGATGGGTTTCGAGAATCTGACCGACGTTCATGCGCGAAGGCACGCCGAGCGGATTAAGCACGATGTCCGCGTGGGTCCCGTCTTCAAGGAACGGCATGTCCTCGATCGGAACGATCTTGGAAACCACGCCCTTGTTGCCGTGACGGCCGGCCATCTTGTCGCCCGGCTGGATCTTGCGCTTCACCGCGACGAAGACCTTGACCATCTTCATCACGCCGGGCGGCAATTCGTCGCCACGCTGCAATTTCTCGACCTTGTCGAGGAAGCGCTGTTCAAGGCCCTTCTTCGATTCGTCGTACTGCTTCCGCATCGCCTCGATTTCGGCCATCAGCTTGTCGTTGGGAGAAGCAAACATCCACCATTGCGAACGCGGATGCTCGTCGAGCACCGCGCGCGTGATCTTGGTGTCCTTCTTGAATCCCTTCGGACCGGCGATGCCCTGGCGGTTTTCCAGCAGCTCGGCGAGACGGCCGTAGACGTTACGGTCGAGAATAGCCTGCTCGTCGTCGCGGTCCTTGGCAAGACGCTCGATCTCTTCTCGCTCGATCGCCAGCGCACGCTCGTCCTTGTCGACGCCATGCCGGTTGAAGACCCGGACTTCGACGATCGTGCCCTGCACGCCCGGAGGCACGCGGAGCGAGGTGTCGCGAACGTCGGAGGCCTTTTCGCCGAAGATGGCGCGCAGCAGCTTTTCTTCCGGCGTCATCGGGCTTTCGCCCTTCGGCGTGATCTTGCCGACCAGGATGTCGCCGGCGCGGACTTCGGCGCCGATATAGACGATGCCGGCTTCGTCGAGGTTCTTCAGCGCTTCTTCCGAAACGTTCGGAATGTCGCGGGTGATTTCCTCAGGCCCGAGCTTGGTGTCGCGCGCCATCACCTCGAATTCCTCGATATGGATCGAGGTGAAGACGTCGTCCTTCACGATTCTTTCGGAGAGCAGGATCGAATCTTCGAAGTTGTAGCCATTCCACGGCATGAACGCGACCAGCACGTTGCGGCCGAGCGCGAGTTCGCCGAGGTCGGTCGAGGGACCGTCGGCGATGATGTCGCCCTTGCGCACGAGATCGCCGACCTTCACCAGCGGACGCTGGTTGATGCAGGTCGACTGGTTGGAGCGCTGGTATTTCATCAGCCGGTAGATATCGACGCCCGACTTGGTCGGATCGAGATCCTCGGTGGCGCGGATGACGATACGGGTGGCGTCGATCTGGTCGATCACGCCGGTCCGGCGCGCCGCGATCGCAGCGCCCGAGTCGCGTGCGACCACGCCTTCCATGCCGGTGCCGACGAACGGCGCCTCGGCGCGCACCAGAGGCACGGCCTGACGCTGCATGTTCGAACCCATCAGCGCGCGGTTGGCGTCGTCGTTCTCCAGGAACGGAATCAGCGCCGCGGCGACCGAGACCAGCTGCTTCGGCGACACGTCCATGTAGTCGACCTTGTCCGGCGTGATCATCAGCACGTCGCCGGAATGGCGGCAGACCACGAGGTCGTCGGTGAAGCGGCCGCGATTATCCAGCGCGACGTTTGCCTGCGCGACGTGGTAGCGGCCCTCCTCCATCGCCGAGAGATAGACCACCTCGTCGGTGACGCGGCCGTCCTTGACCTTGCGGTAGGGCGTTTCGACGAAGCCGTATTTGTTGACCCGCGCAAACGTCGCGAGCGA
>JBAVEE010000383.1:0-2123 GCA_049587575.1 Bradyrhizobium sp. | reverse complement strand
CAAGGTGACGCTGCGGCTGATCGTGTTCGATATCGACGAAGAGACCGCCGCGCGTTCGGTCAAGGACATCAAGGAGCAGGATGTCTACATGGGCGACATCCCGCTCATGACCAACAACGGCACCTTCGTCGTTAACGGCACCGAGCGCGTCATCGTCTCGCAGATGCACCGTTCGCCGGGCGTGTTCTTCGATCACGACAAGGGCAAGACGCATTCGTCGGGCAAGCTGCTGTTTGCCGCCCGCATCATCCCGTATCGCGGCTCATGGCTCGACATCGAGTTCGACGCCAAGGATATCGTCTACGCGCGCATCGACCGCCGCCGCAAGATTCCGGTGACGTCGTTGATGTATGCGCTCGGCCTCGACGGCGAGGAAATCCTGCGCACCTTCTACAAGCACGTGATCTACAAGCGCGCCAAGGAAGGTTGGCGCGTGCCGTTCGATGCCAACCGGCTGAAGGGCTACAAGGCCGTCAACGATCTGGTCGACGCCGACACCGGCCGCGTGGTCGTGGAGGCGGGCAAGAAGCTCAGCGTCCGCCAGGCCCGCCAGTTGTCCGAGAAGGGCCTCAAGCACCTTCGCATGACCGACGAGGAATTGATCGGCCATTACATCGCCGAGGATCTCGTCAACGCCAAGACCGGCGAGATCTACCTGGAGGCCGGCTCGGAGATCGACGAGAAGAACCTGAAGGTTCTGATCGAGGCCGGCTACAAGGAACTGCCGCTGCTCGACATCGACCACGTCAACGTCGGCGCCTATATCCGCAACACGATCACCGTCGACAAGAACATGACGCGTGAAGACGCGCTGTTCGACATCTATCGCGTGATGCGTCCGGGTGAGCCGCCGACCGTCGACACCGCGGAAGCGATGTTCCGTTCGCTGTTCTTCGACAGCGAGCGTTACGACCTGTCCGCCGTCGGTCGCGTCAAGATGAACATGCGTCTCGACCTCGACGCGCCCGACACCATGCGCGTGCTGCGCAAGGAAGACATCATCTCCGTCATTCGGACCCTGGTCGATCTGCGCGACGGCAAGGGCGAGATCGACGACATCGATCATCTCGGCAATCGCCGGGTGCGCTCGGTCGGCGAGTTGATGGAGAACCAGTACCGCATCGGCCTGCTGCGCATGGAGCGCGCGATTAAGGAGCGTATGTCCTCGGTCGATATCGACACCGTGATGCCGCAGGACCTGATCAACGCCAAGCCCGCGGCCGCCGCGGTACGCGAGTTCTTCGGTTCCTCGCAGCTTTCGCAGTTCATGGATCAGACCAACCCGCTGTCCGAGATCACGCACAAGCGTCGTCTCTCGGCGCTCGGGCCGGGCGGTCTCACGCGCGAGCGTGCCGGCTTCGAGGTGCGCGACGTGCACCCGACGCATTACGGCCGCATCTGCCCGATCGAAACCCCGGAAGGTCCGAATATCGGCCTGATCAACTCGCTGGCAACCTATGCGCGCGTCAACCAGTACGGCTTCATCGAAAGCCCGTACCGCAAGGTCAAGGACGGCCGCGTCAGTGACGAGGTGGTTTATCTCTCGGCGATGGAGGAAAGCCGCCACGCGGTGGCGCAGGCCAACGCGCAGATGGATGCCAAGGGCAAGTTCATCGAAGACCTGGTCATCTGCCGCCAGGCCGGCGACGTGCACTTGGTGCCGCGCGACAAGGTCAGCTACATGGACGTGTCGCCGAAGCAGCTCGTGTCGGTGGCCGCGGCGCTGATCCCGTTCCTCGAGAACGACGACGCCAACCGCGCGCTGATGGGCTCCAACATGCAGCGTCAGGCCGTGCCGCTGGTGCGCGCCACCGGTGAAACCGACCCGACCAAGCCCGGCGTCGATATCTACCGGCTGATGAAGTACCAGCGTTCCAACCAGAACACCTGCATCAACCAGCGTCCGCTGGTGAAGGTGGGCGACGCGGTGAAGAAGGGCGACATCATCGCCGACGGTCCGTCGACCGATCTCGGTGAGCTCGCGCTCGGCCGCAACGTGCTGGTCGCGTTCATGCCGTGGAACGGCTACAATTTCGAGGATTCGATCCTGATCTCCGAACGCATCGTCTCTGACGACGTGTTTACCTCGATCCACATCGAGGAGTTCGAGGCCAGCGCCCGCG
>JBAVEE010000382.1:0-1752 GCA_049587575.1 Bradyrhizobium sp. | reverse complement strand
GGGGCGGCTTGAAAATGCCAGACTTTGGGCTTTATGATAGCGGACGTTTAGGGAGTGCGTAGATTATGTTCAGGCGATTGGCACTGATTTTCAGCGTTGTCGCCATGGGTCTCGCCCTCAATGGCTGTACCAAATGCGGTCCGATCTGGGACGATTGGTTGCCGAAATCCTGCAAGTCCGACCATTTCTAGCGCGCAAAGTGGTGCGTTTGGCGTCATCAAGCGCGCTTGGCGCCGTCGGCAGCGCGGTGATATACTATTTGGAAACCAAGGGGGTATCCCATGAGATTTTTCAGCGTCGCGGCCATCGTCATGCTGCTGGCCTCGCCCGCTTTTGCCCAGATTCCCGCGTTGAATTTGCTGCAGGACAAGCCTGGCAAGACGCAGGATGAAAAGGATGCCGAGGCGGCCCGAGATAAGGCCTACCAGGATTCGCTAAAGAAAATACCGGTAGCGAAGGCGCCTGCCGATCCCTGGGGTAACGTGCGCAGCACGGATACGCCCAAAGCCCCTGCCAAGGCGGCTGCGTCCGCCAAACCGAAGACCAAGACCGGCAGCACCGCAAACTAAAGCGCGCTGCGCGCGCGGTCAGGCCAGCGTGGCCGACTGATCGACCAGCGTTTCGTAGCACTCGCAGGACATCCGCATCAGCACGGGGCGATCCAGGATCCTGATCACGCCGCGCGAATAGGTGATCGCGCCGACGTTTTGGACCTTGGTTGCGACCTCCGTCACCGAGGTGCGCCTTACACCCAACATCTCGGCGAGAAATTCCTGCGTCAGCGGCACGGTGTCGCTCGCCGCCCGGTCCGCGCTTTGCAGCAGCCAGCGGCAGAATCGCGCCTCGATCGAGTGCAGCGCGTTGCAGGCGGCGGTGACCCGTGCCTGCGACAACAATACTTCGTTGTAGCGGATGCAGAGATTGCGAACGGGATCGCTGCCGGCGACCACGGTGCGGAAATGTGGTGCGGCGACCTTGCTGCAGGCCGACGGCATCTGCACCACGACGCGGACCAGCGATTTGTAGAGGCCAAGGCCAGCCATCGCGCCGACCACGCCTTCGCGCCCGACGGTGGCGGTTTCGATCGCCTTGCCGTCGCGCAGCACCGCGAGCAGCGACAGCATGCCGCAATGCGGGAAGTAAATCTGGTCGACCTCATCGCCGGCTTCGATCAGCACGTCTCCCTGCGGCAGGGAAACCGTCGAAAGATACGGCAGCAGCCGATCGAAATGATCGCGCGGAAGCGAGGCGAGCAGTCTGTTGTCCAGGGGAAGACCGGGGTTGGAAACGAGCAATTGCACTGCGATATCCCGCCCGGTCGGTCGGGCCGATTCACCGCAGGGGTGGGAAGATCGCTCCGAGAGGGCGGTCCGCGGAAAGCTCATGTATAGAGAAAACACGGAGACGCTGTCGGTCCGGTAGCCGTCATAGCGTTCATTCCAGGCGGGCCGGCAGCGCAATAATTGGGGATGGAGGGTTTCCGGCGAACGAATTCCGTACCGGAAATCGGACGCGGCGGAAGAGGTGTTATGCTTCTATCCGACTTCGCTGACCAACCGATGCCTCTTGTCGGTCCTCGGCGCGAGCGGGGAATCGCCGAGCAGCCGGTCGAATTCCAGCCGCGATATGTCGTAACACTCGCAGGCGCGGTACCGCAAAGCCTCCTGATCGAGGATGGTGACGTGGCCGCGCCGGTATCGGATAAGTCCCGCTCTCTGCAAGGCTCCCATCACATCGCTGACCGTTGTGCGC
>JBAVEE010000381.1:0-2221 GCA_049587575.1 Bradyrhizobium sp. | reverse complement strand
GGTGACCGGCGGCGGCAGCGGGATAGGCGAGGCCGGGGCGGAATCGCTCGCCGCCGACGGCTGGACCGTGGTGGTTTCGGGTCGCCGCAAGGCGGCGCTGGACAGCGTGGTGGCGAAGATTGCCGGGGCCGGCGGCAAATCGGAGGCGATCGCGCTCGATGTCAGCAACAAGGCCGATGTCACCAAGGCGGCGGAACAAATTCTAAAGCGTCACGGCCGGATCGATCTCCTGGTCAACAGCGCCGGCATCAATGTGCCGAAGCGCAGCTGGGCCGACATGGAACTGGAAGGCTGGGACAGGCTGGTCGAGATCAATCTCAATGGCGTGCTGTACTGCATGCGCGCGGTGCTGCCGGCGATGCGGGCGCAAAAGGATGGCTGCATCATCAACGTCGCATCCTGGGCCGGCCGCCACGTTTCGAAAATGCCGGGCCCGGCCTACACCACCACCAAGCACGCGGTGCTGGCGCTGACCCATTCCTTCAACATGGATGAATGCGTCAATGGGTTGCGTGCCTGTTGCCTGTCTCCCGGCGAGGTCGCGACGCCGATCCTGAAATTGCGGCCGGTTGTGCCGAGCGCGGAAGAGCAGGCGAAGATGCTGCAGCCGGAAGACCTCGGCCGCACCATCGCCTTCGTGGCGAGCATGCCGCCGCGGGTCTGCGTCAACGAAATCCTGATCAGTCCGACCTGGAACAGGGGTTTTGTGCAGACGCCAGCCAGTCGCGAGTAGTACGAACTCCCTCCACAGTCGTCTCCGCGAAAGCGGGGACCCATAACCACCGGCTTTGGTTTTTGCGAAGGGCGTCAGCCACGCTGCCTTACTGATAGATCACGCGGTATGGGTCCCGGGGCTCGCCGGGACGACGATGGAGAATAAGTGGCCTGCTTTCGAAGCGACGAGGATGAGAACCACACGTCTTTCGCCGCGAAAAGTTTCAAATCCGCGAAAATTTATTCCCTGAAACCACGCCCAGAACCTCCCGTAACTCGGCCAACGGCGACGCAGTCGACCCTACGGTCGGGCAGCGTCGTTGTTGCCCCTCATCGCCGGCGGACATCCGCCGGTCGCGCCATCAATCGGGAGACGTTTCCATGTCCAAGCGTATTGCACTGTTGTCCGCCGCAGCCTTCGGCGCCCTTGCTCTCACCGCCACCATCGCCGCGCCCGTCAGCGCGCAGGAGAAGACCGTGATGGTCGGCGGCGCCGCGATGTTCCCCTCCAAGAACATCATCCAGAACGCGGTGAACTCCAAGGACCACACCACGCTGGTCGCGGCGGTGAAGGCCGCCGGCCTCGTCGACACGCTGGAAGGCAAGGGCCCGTTCACCGTCTTCGCGCCGACCAATGCCGCATTCGGCAAGCTGCCGGCCGGCACGGTCGACACCCTGGTGAAGCCCGAGAACAAGGCTACCCTGACCAAAATCCTGACCTATCACGTGGTTCCGGGCAAGCTGGAGGCTTCCGACCTGACCAACGGCAAGAAGCTCAAGACCGTCGAAGGCGAAGAGCTCACCGTGAAGAAGGCGGACGGCAAGGTGATGATCGTCGACGCCAAGGGCGGTACCGCGACCGTCACGATTCCGAACGTCAACCAGTCGAACGGCGTGATCCATGTGATCGATACCGTTCTGATGCCGGCGTCGTAACCCCCGCGCGGGTCCCGATTTTCATCCCGATCGGGATACGCCAGAGGCGAGCCGGGGAAACCCGGCTCGCTTTTTTGTGACCGCCATGCCCGGCCCGGATCAATCCGATGGCCCCGCCTGGCAGTAACGAAGCGTCGTTTTCGGCGTATAAGGGGGTAGCCAACTTTTCAGCGATGGGATCGCCATGTCCAGCCTTGCCGCCAGCCACGAGCGCACCGCACCGGCCACAACGAAGGTCATTCAGCCGGCCTGGGTCCGGACCATGCATTGGATCAATGCGGTGGCGATCGTCCTGATGATCATGTCGGGATGGCAGATCTATAACGCCTCGCCGCTGTTCAATTTCACGTTTTCGCACTCGATCACGCTGGGTGGCTGGCTCGGCGGCGCGCTGCTGTGGCATTTCGCGGCGATGTGGCTGTTGATGGTCAACGGTCTCGTCTATCTCGTTATCGGCTTTGCCACCGGACGGTTCAAAAGAAAGTTGCTGCCGATCACTCCCGGCGGTGTGATATCGGATGCCAAGGCCGCTCTGACCGGCAAGCTGTCGCATGACGACCTGAGCAGATAC
>JBAVEE010000380.1:0-10778 GCA_049587575.1 Bradyrhizobium sp. | reverse complement strand
GTTGATAGGCTAAAAAAGCGGAGGAGGCTTTCATGACAAGATGGTTCGCCCCAGCCTTGCTGGCTGTCACGCTGATGTTCGGCGGCTCGGCCGGAATCAATCCCGCAGCCGCAGCGCCGTCGCAGGCCGCGGTGCAGAAATCACAAGCCGGACATGCGACGGATCTCAGCGCGCGCCGCTACCATCGGCATTACCATCATTACGGGTATCGCAGGTATTACCGGCCCTATTATCCCTATTACGCGCGGCCGTATTACTATCGGCCTTATCCGTACTACGGCGCGCCATATTACGCGCCGGCGCCATTGCTGTTCCCGTTCGCGTTTGGCTTCGGCTTTGGGTGGTAACCGCTGACAGGCGTAACCGCACGGAACGCGCAATCATGGCGGTCCCCGGCACCATCATCGCCGCCGGCATCGTCGCGCCCACGGCCTTGAGCAGCAGGTGAAATGAATCAGGCGTCCGAAAGGGCGCCTGATCCGTGCCTGCGCGGCAAGAAGGGCTGCGACCCTAATCCCAGTCCTTGACTCGCCAGGTTTTGAGCTTCCATGGCGTGAGATTTTCCATGCGCCACTGCTCCCAGCGGTCCGGCGGCCAGTGGCTGAGGCGCGACATCTCCTTGACCTCGGGCGCGACGACGCGGGGCATCACCCGGCGCCGCCTCTGCTGCGTCGCCTCGCCGATCATATCGACGAATTCCGGCTTGTCGGCCATGGCTGGCTCCCTCGCGAAAGACTTCGCTTTCCTGAGCCGGCGAGCTTGCTCCCAACTGCTTAACGACTTGCTTCGCCGATGCAGAGATCTTGAGGGAAGGCGGAGCGACAGACCTGCTTAGTGCCACTCCCGGATGTCGACAAAGTGCCCGGCAATCGCCGCCGCCGCCGCCATCGCCGGCGACACCAGATGGGTCCGGCCCTTGAAGCCCTGGCGGCCCTCGAAATTGCGGTTCGAGGTCGAGGCGCAGCGCTCTTCGGGGTTGAGCTTGTCGGGGTTCATCGCCAGGCACATAGAACAGCCCGGCTCGCGCCAGTCGAATCCGGCCTTGATGAATATCCTGTCGAGGCCTTCGGCTTCCGCCTGCTCTTTCACCAGCCCCGAGCCCGGCACGATCATCGCATTGACGCTGGCGTTGACGGTCTTGCCCTCGGCGATCTTCGCCGCGGCGCGCAGATCCTCGATCCGGCCGTTGGTGCAGGAGCCGATGAAGACGCGGTCGAGCCTGATGTCGGTGATTTTGGTCCCCGCCTTCAGGCCCATGTAATTCAGCGCGCGATGCTTCGACAGCCGCTTGGCCTCGTCCTCGATCTTGTCGGGATCGGGCACAAAGCCCGATATCGACACCACGTCCTCCGGCGACGTGCCCCAGGTCACGATCGGCGGCAGTTTTGCGGCGTCCAGCCGGATCTCGTGGTCGAAATGTGCGCCGTCGTCACTGCGCAGCGTTTCCCAATAGCGCATCGCGGCGTCCCAATTCTCGCCCTTCGGGGATTTCGGGCGGCCCTTGAGGAATTCAAACGCCTTCTGGTCCGGCGCGATCAGGCCGGCGCGGGCGCCGCCCTCGATCGACATGTTGCAGACCGTCATGCGGCCTTCCATCGACAGCGCGCGGATCGCGTCGCCGGCATATTCCAGCACATAGCCGGTGCCGCCGGCGGTGCCGATCTCGCCGATGATCGCGAGGATGATGTCCTTGCCGGTGACGCCGTCGGGCAACTTGCCGTCGACGACCGCGCGCATGTTCCGGGCCTTCTTCTGGATCAGGGTTTGCGTCGCCAGCACATGCTCGACCTCCGAGGTGCCGATGCCATGCGCCAGCGCGCCGAACGCGCCGTGGGTGGAGGTGTGGCTGTCGCCGCAGACGATGGTGGTGCCGGGCAGCGTGAAGCCCTGCTCGGGGCCGATGACGTGCACGATGCCCTGGCGCTTGTCGAACTCGTTGAAATATTCGATGCCAAAGTCTTTTGCGTTCTCCGCCATCACCCGGATCTGTTCGGTGCTTTCGGGATCGGGGTTGGGTTTGGAGCGGTCGGAAGTCGGGACGTTGTGATCGACCACCGCCAGCGTCTTTTCCGGCGCGTGAACCTTGCGGCCGGTGGCGCGCAAACCTTCGAAGGCCTGCGGCGAAGTCACCTCGTGGACCAGATGGCGGTCGATATAGAGCAGGCAGGTGCCGTCATCGGCTTCGTGAACCAGATGATCGTTCCAGATCTTGTCGTACAGCGTGGTCGGTTTTTTGTCAGACATGGTGTCAGGCCTTGAATCGGGATTGAAGCTGAATCCGAAAGTGCAATCGCCCGCGAAATGCGGCGCGCCGGGCGTCAGGCCGCAAGCGCGGACGTCGTCAACCGGCCGAAGAAACGCCATGGCAAACGGCTACGGTCGTCGAGGACGACGCGAGACCCGATTTTCTGGCGATCTGGAAACATTCCGGCCTTATAGCACGTGAGGTACCCAAGCGCGATATGCGTTTGCCGCGTCTCGCAATGACGGAGCGCCGCAACAAAAAAGCGCGGGGCCTGCACCCCGCGCTTCTCGTCAAACTCGTGGCTGCCCGCGATTACTCGCCGACGGCGGCGGCCTGCGGGCGATCCGTCTTCTTCTCGACGATGCGGGCCGACTTGCCGCGCAGGTTGCGCAGGTAATACAGCTTGGCGCGACGCACCTTGCCGCGGCGCACCACCTTGATCGAGTCGATCATCGGCGACATCACCGGGAAGACGCGCTCGACGCCTTCGCCGTAGGAAATCTTGCGCACCGTGAAGCTCTCGTTGAGCCCGCCGCCGGAGCGGCCGATGCAGACGCCTTCATAGGCCTGCACGCGCGAGCGGTCGCCTTCGACCACCTTGACGTTGACGATCACGGTGTCGCCGGGTCCGAATTCCGGAATCTCCTTGCCGGCGGACAATTTGTCGAATTGCTCTTTTTCGAGCTGTTGAATGAGGTTCATCGCAAAATCTCCATCGGCGGCGCGCCCCAGCCGCGAAATGCGCGCGGGCTGCGCGAGTGTTCGTTTATCCTGCACGGATTTGGCGCCCGTATACGGCAAAGGCAGGGCGTTGTCACCCTTTCGTCGTGCTTTTTGGCGGTTTTTGGCCGCTGTTTTTGACCGCCCAGAGATCGGGCCGCCGCGCCCGGGTCAGGGCCTCCGCCTCGGCCAGCCGCCAGGCGGCGACCTTGGCGTGGTCGCCCGAAACGAGGATTTCCGGGATCGGCCGCCCCTCGAACTCCTGCGGGCGGGTATATTGCGGATATTCCAGCAGCCCGTCGGAAAAGCTCTCGTCGGCGCCGGAGCTGAGCTTTCCCATCACGCCCGGCAGCAGCCTGACGCAGGCATCGATCAGGGCCATGGCGGCGATTTCGCCCCCCGACAGCACGTAATCGCCAATCGAAACCTCCTCCAGCCCGCGGGCGGCGATGACCCGCTGGTCGACCCCCTCGAACCGGCCGCAGACGACCAGCGGTCCGGGTCCGGTGGCGAGTTCCACGACCCGCGACTGGGTCAATGGCCGACCCCGCGGGCTCATCAGCAGCCTTGGTCGATCCCCTGGTCGATCCTTTGGCCGGTCCGGGCCGCTATCGGCGGCATCGATGGCGGCCGCCAGCACGTCGGCGCGCAGCACCATGCCGGGGCCGCCGCCGGCCGGCGTATCGTCGACGCTGCGGTGGCGGTCGGTGGCCGAATCCCGGATATCGCGCGCCTCCAGGACCCACAATCCGGCCGTCAGCGCCTTGCCCGCCAAGCTGACGCCGAGCGGACCCGGAAACATCTCGGGAAACAGGGTGAGGACAGTTGCGCGCCAGATCGGGGCTCTGGACATCGTCACATTGGAAGTCATGGCCTTCCAATGGCGCGTCTGAGGGGGGTCGTCAAACCCGTTACGGCACCACGGCCGTGAGATCGAGCCCCTGCATCAAGGCCGCTGCCTCGATCGCCTGCCTGAAATCGGCAAGCCTGTGGGTCGAGACGACAATCTTCTTCAAATCAAGCAGGCCCTCGGCGGCGAGGGTCGCAAGCTGTCCCGGCGCGGTACGGTCATACATGAACTGGCCGACGACTTCCCAGTCGTTCGCCAGCATTTCGCGGAACGACAATTCCAGAGGCGCCTCGGCGCTGCCCATCAACACCAGCCGCCCGCCGCGCCTCAGCGCGCGCAAGCATGAGAGTGTGGTCGACGTGCTCTTCGCGGCACCAAGCAAATCCAGCGCGACATCGGCGTGGCCGCCGGCGGCGTGTCGGATGATCGCAACGTCTTTCGCGGCATCACCGGTGACCGTGGCGGGAATGACGCGCGGGCCGAAAGCCTCACGCAAGGATTCGAGCGCGGCCGCCTTTCGTCCTGCCGCAACGACGCGGCCTGCGCCCATCGCCACGGCCAGCATCACCGCGCCGGAGCCGAAATAGCCGCTCGCGCCGTTGATGATGACGGTCTGACCGCCACGCAGGCCGCTGCGTTGCAGGCCGCCGAACGGCACGATCAGCTTGGCCAGTCCGATCAGTTCGGTTGCCGGCTTGTCGTCGAGCCGGTCGAGCGGCGTGATACAGGCTGCCGGCCAGTGTGCGATTTCGGCGAACACGCCATCGCGCCAACGCGCCTGCAGCGCGAGCGCGGCCGGCGTCGTCGCCATCGCGGTTAATCCGATCAGGATCTGCGGTGGCTCCGGGTCAGGAATGTCGCCACGCAGATGCGGGCTCAAGAAAACCCGGTCGCCGTTCCGCACATGGCCGACCTGGTCGCCGGCCGCGATCACCCGTCCGACCGCATTGGTGCCGGGTACGAACGGCATCGGCGGCAGGCTGTAGGGGGCCGAGCCCGACAGTACCCGGCCCATATAGGACAGCACCATGCCGGCCTCGATCCGAACCAGCACGCCATCGGGCGCCGGCCGCGGCGTTTCGACCTCGTCGAGCCGCAGATCGTTGTGCGCGTGCAGCCGCCAGGCCTTGTGGGTATTCGCCATCGCCATTATCCTTTACGGAACTGACAGTCTCGTAATTGTATAATACGAGACTGAAAGTCTCGCAATAGGGGGGCGCGTGAAAACCGATTTGGCGGAAAAGGCGAGGGGACGGCCGCGCGACGAGGCGGTCAGGCGGGCGCTGCTCGACGCGGCCTACGAACTCGTCGTCAAGCAGGGTTACGCCAAGGTATCGATGGATGCGGTCGCGGCGAAGGCCGGCTCCGGCAAGCAAACGATCTACCGCTGGTGGCCGGGCAAGGCCGATCTCGTGCTCGATGCGCTGGAAAACTGGGCCGAAACCGAAATCAACATCGCCGAGTCCGACGCCGTCGCGGCCTTTCTCCGCAAGGTTTGCGAGGGGGCGACCCGTGCGGGCCCCGTGCTGCGATCATTGATGGCGGAGGCGCAATTCGATCCGGAGCTGCGCAAGAAGCTGAAGACGCGGCTGATCGAGCCGCGCCGCGAAGCGTTTCGCCGCTGTCTTGCGCATGCCGGAATCAAGCCCAGGCATCGCGACGGGCTCGTGCTCGCGATCTATGGCGCGCTGTGGTACCGGCTGTTTCTGGATGAGCCGCTCGACGCGGCATTTGTGAGACAGATGACGGCCCTGGCAGACGCGGCCGATTGAATCAGATGGCCGTGGGATTGTCGCCCTCGATCTCATCCGGCAATTCGATCACCACGCGCCCGCCGGCAAGATCGACGACCGGCACGGCCGCATTGGTGAACGGCAGCAGCAGGGTCGGGCCTTGCGGCGGCGCGATCTCGATGATGTCGCCGGCGCCGAAATTGTGGATTGCGACGACGCGGCCGAGCGGCTGCTCGGTCGGCGTCACCGCGGCGAGCCCGATCAGGTCGGCGTGGTAATACTCGTTCTCATCGGTATCGGGCAGATCTTCGCGTGCGATATAGAGCTCGATGCCATTGAGACGTTCGGCCTCCTCGCGCGTGGTGACGCCCTTGAGCATCGCGACCAGATGGCCCTTGGCCTCGCGGGCGCTCGCCACCTCGAAATGACGCGCGCCGTCCTTGGTCGCAAGCCGCCCATAGCGCTTCACGGCCAAGGGGTCTTCCGTAAAGGTCCACAGTTTCACCGCGCCGCGCACGCCATGCGCGGCGCCGATCCGGGCGACGCAAATCGGTGCGGCCACCGTCGCTTTACGCGGTCTTGGCGGCGGCTTCGGCTTGCGCCTTGCGCTCCTTGCGCGGCACGGCCTTTTCGGGATTGTTGCGCGCGGCGCGTTTCACCACGCCGGCGGCATCGAGGAAGCGCGTCACGCGATCCGAGGGCTGTGCGCCCTTGGCGAGCCAGGCCTTGACCTTGTCCATGTCGAGCTTCAGCCGTTCGGCGCTGTCCTTGGGCAGCAGCGGATTGAAATGGCCGAGACGCTCGATGAAGCGGCCGTCGCGCGGAAAGCGCGAATCGGCGACGACGACGTGATAGACCGGGCGCTTCTTGGTGCCCGCGCGGGCGAGGCGGATAACGACTGACATCTGGTTCTCCTGAGAGTTGGTTGATGGGGTATCGTTCAATAAGCTCCCGTCATTCCGGGATGGTCCGCAGGACCATGCCCGGAATCTCGAGATTCCGGGTTCGCGCTTTGCGCGCCCCGGAATGACGGGTGGAGAGAGGGCCGACCTTTTCTCATTTCTTCTTCCCCAGTCCGGGGAAGCCGCCGAGGCCGGGCAAGGTCGGCTTGCCGCTGAGACCCGTAAGTCCGGGCAGATTCGGCAGGCCCGTACGCAGGCCGGCCGGAAGATCTTTCGGCAGCGCGGGCATGCCGCCCGGTCCCGCGCCTCCGGGCATTTTTTCGGCCAGCGCCTTCATCTGCTCGGGCGACGGCATGCCGCCGCCGAAGCCCATCGCCTGCGCGATGCCGGCCAGCGGGCCGCGCTTGCCGGAGCCCATCGCCTTCATCATGTCGGCCATGTTCCGGTGCATCTTGAGCAGCTTGTTGAGGTCCTCGACCTTGCCGCCGGCGCCGGCGGCGATCCGCTTCTTCCGGCTGGCCTTGAGGATGTCCGGATTCTTGCGCTCACCGCGCGTCATCGAATCGATCAGCGCGACCTGACGCTTGATGATCTTGTCGTCGATCCCGGCGTTGGCGATCTGATTCTTCATTTTGGCGATGCCGGGCATCATCCCCATCAGTCCGGAGATGCCGCCCATATTCGCCATCTGCAGCAATTGCTCGCGCATATCCGTGAGGTCGAACTGGCCCTTGCGCATCCGCTCGGCGGTGCGCGCGGCCTTTTCCGCGTCGATATTGGCGGCGGCCTTCTCCACCAGCGACACCACGTCGCCCATGCCGAGAATGCGGCCGGCGATCCGGCTGGGGTGGAAATCCTCCAGCGCGTCGGTCTTTTCGCCGGTGCCGATCAGCTTGATCGGCTTGCCCGTAACCGCGCGCATCGACAGCGCCGCGCCGCCGCGGCCATCGCCGTCGACCCTGGTCAGCACGATGCCGGTCAGCCCGACCCGCTCGTCGAACGCGCGCGCCAGATTGACCGCGTCCTGGCCGGTGAGCGAATCCGCGACCAGCAGCACTTCGTGCGGATTGGCCGCCGCTTTGATCCCGGCCGCTTCCGTCATCATTTCTTCGTCGAGGGTGGTGCGGCCGGCGGTGTCGAGCAGCACCACGTCGTAGCCGCCGAGCTTGGCGGCTTCCAGCGCGCGCTTGGCGATCTGCGCCGGCTTTTGGCCGGCGACGATCGGCAGGGTCTGGATTTCGAGGTCGCGGCCGAGCACCGCGAGCTGTTCCATCGCCGCCGGGCGATAGATATCGAGCGACGCCATCAGCACCTTGCGCTTGTCGCGCTGGGTCAGGCGGCGGGCGAGTTTCGCGGTCGTGGTGGTTTTGCCGGAGCCCTGCAGGCCGACCATCATGATCGCGACCGGCGGCACGGCGTTGAGGTCGATGCTCTGGCCGTCCGAGCCCAACGTGGCGATCAGTTCGTCATGGACGATCTTCACCACCATCTGGCCGGGCGTGACCGACTTGACCACGGTGGCGCCGATCGCCTGCGCGCGGACCTTTTCGGTGAAGCTCCGGACCACGTCGAGCGAGACGTCGGCCTCGAGCAGCGCGCGGCGCACCTCGCGCATGGCGGCATCGACGTCGGCTTCCGTCAGCGACCCGCGCCGCGTCAGCCGATCGAGGATTCCACCAAGCTTTTCCGACAGATTGTCGAACATCAGCGCACAAGCCCAAAGATGGCCTTCCTGGGAAGGCCTATGCCAAAACACGTTAGCGCCCGAGGGCGCATCGCGCTGTCGGGCGTTGACCTCCGGCCTCAGGGACCGGGCGGCGGGTCGAAAAGAACGTCTTTCCGAGGATCGCGGGCGTTTAACTCCCGCAAGCCGTGAAAGTCAAGGAAAGTCGCGGTGAAATGGCGTTTTGGTGAACCCAGGGGGTTAGCTACCCCCTTGCAAAAACAAGCATTTTGTTGCCAATCCGCATGATGAGCGCCCCTGGGAAGACCTATTCCGGACCGCCGTCGGATCATTTCGACGGCCGGCAGTTTTTTGATCCCGACGGCATACCGCCGAAATCGCTTCGTGAAGTGCTGCGCTGGCAGTTCGGACGTGACCGGGAGCGGCAGGCTTGGCCGGAATGGGCGCCGAGCCCTCACGCCGATATCCCGCCGCCGCGCGTCGACGGCGACAAGGTGCGGTTGTCGTTTGTCGGCCATGTCAGCTGGCTGATCCAGAGCTCAGGGATCAACATCCTGATCGACCCGGTGTGGTCGGCGCGGGCGTCGCCGATCAAATGGGCCGGACCGAAGCGCCGCAACGACCCCGGCATTGCCTTCGATGCGCTGCCGCCGATCGATGTCGCGCTGGTATCGCATGGCCATTACGATCATCTCGACATCGCGACGTTGTCGAAACTCGCGGCAAAATTCGCCCCGCGCGTGATCACGCCGCTCGGCAACGATTTGACGATGCGCCGCGCCGACCCCGCCGTTCGCACCGAGGCGTTCGACTGGCATCAGCGTGTCGAACTCGGCAACGGCATCGCGGTGACGCTGGTGCCAACCCGGCACTGGACGGCGCGCGGACTGTTCGACCGCAACAGGGCGTTATGGGCGAGTTTTGTGCTGGAGACGCCGGCAGGCAAAATCTACATCGTCTGCGATTCCGGGTACGGCGAGGGCAAGCACTTCCGCCGCGTCGGCGAGCTGCATGGTCCGCTGCGGCTCGCGATCCTGCCGATCGGCGCCTATGAGCCGCGCTGGTTCATGCGGGATCAGCATATGAATCCGTCCGACGCGGTGAAGGCGCTCGGCGATTGCGGCGCCCGGCAGGCGCTGGCGCATCACCACGGCACCTTTCAGCTCACCGACGAAGCGATCGACGCGCCGGTCGCAGCCCTCCATGCGGCGCTCGATGAGGCGGACATTCCGCGCGAGCGCTTTGTCGCGCTCAAGCCGGGGCAGGTGGTGGAGATTTAATTCCAGCTAATCCGCTCGTCGTCCCGGACAAGTGAGCGCAAGCGAACGCGATCCGGGACCCATAACCACGCCTGTCCATACCAAGTAAGGTCTGGAGCCCCAGCTTAGTGTAGCTACAAAGGTCTGTGGTTATGGGTCCCTGCTTTCGCAGGGACGACCACGGCGATTGCCTACTGCGGCGCCTGCTTGATCGCCCAGGATACGCTCACCGTCACCTGCAGGGTATCTTCTCCCTGCGCCACCGGCGCGCCGGAAGTGGCCATGGGGGCCGCCATTCTGCGATAGAGAACCGGCCCCGGCGCGCCCTGCTCGGAGATGCTGAGCGGTGCGCCCAGCGTGACGCCGGCGGCCCTGGCATAGATTTCGGCCTTGCGGCGGGCATCGGCGACGGCCTGCTCGCGGGCCTCGTCGAGAAGTTTCGACGCCTGCGACACCGTGAAGCTGATGCCGCCGATATCGTTGGCGCCCGCGCCCACCAGCAGATCGATCACGCGCGCCACCTTGGTGAGGTCGCGCAGCCGGATCGTGACCCGGTTGCTGGCGCGGTAGCCGACGATGGCCGATGGTACGCCGGGCCGGCCTGGCGAGCTTTGCGGCTGCAGCGACAATCGCGAGGTCTGGTAATCCCTGTCGTCGAGGCCGGCGCCCTTCAGCGCCAGCAGGACGTTGCCCATCGCAGCGTTGTTGGCCTCCGAGGCTTCGCGCGCGGTCTTGGCCTCCGAGGTGACGCCGCCGTCGATCTGCGCCAGATCGGGCGGAACCGAGACCTGGGCTTCGCCGGTGACGGAAATCATCGCCGGCGGCTCCGTCTGCGCCCGCGCCGGCACGGCCGGCAGCGTGCCCGCGGCGACGGCGAGAACTGTCGCAAGAAAAATGCGATGCTTCATGGGTCTCACTTCAGCGGAACGTAGACATTGATCACCAGCTTGTCCTCCTCCGTCTTCAGGGGATCGGTGATGTATTCCTCGATGAAGGTATCCTTGGCCTCAAGCTTCTTGTCGTCGAGGTGGTTGGTGATGGCCTCATAGGTGTTGTCCATGTTTTCGTAGGATCCGCGGTGGACAAACTTCAACGCCTTGCCGTCGGGCGATTTGCCCATGCTCATGGCCTTCGTCAGATTCTTCGGATCCTGATCGACCGGGATCTCCGCCAGAAAGGTGAATCCGGTATCGTCGGTGGACGTGTAGACGATCATCGGATTGCCCGCCGGCTTGATGCCCTGCTTGTCGAGCAGCGTTGACAGCGCATTGAACGAAGCGATCAGGGTGTCGAACGCCGAATCCCAGTTGGCGTTGCCCTTGAGGATGACGACCGTCTTCGCCTCCAGCGTGATTTCCTGGCCAAAGGGATCGGCGGTCTGCACC
>JBAVEE010000379.1:0-1940 GCA_049587575.1 Bradyrhizobium sp. | reverse complement strand
GCCTGCCAGCCGCCTGATCTCTCGCGCGTCGACTCCGCGGCTGCGCTAGGCGCTGACCTTCCGGTGGCTAAGCGCGCCGCTGGCCGTCAGCGCCATCACCGAGACGGCGACAATGCGGTCGATGACGCCCGTGACGTCGTTGAGATCGCATAATCCTTCCGAGAGTTTCGTCAGCCGCTCGCTGTCCCGGATGGTCTGGTGCGCCATCGCGAGCGCGAAGTGCAGGCCCCAATAGAGATCGACGTCGCTGCGATCGGGCAGCGAGCGCCGCATCGCCGCGGCGAATTTCCGCAAATGATCGATTTCGCGGTTCTTGATGCGGCGGATCGGGGGAACCGATTCGATCGAGGCGCGGATCATGAAGCGCGCCGCGGTCGAGCGTTCGCTTTCCGGGCCGAGACAGCCGCGCAGCGTCGGTCCCACCAGCGCGCGCAGAATGGCATCGATGCCGGCGCGGCCGCCGCCGGCGGCTTCGGCGGACTTCAGTTCGTTCAATCGCTCGCGGTTGGTGGCCAGGCTGCGGCTGACGAACAATTCGGCGATCAATTCATCCTTGGAGCCGAAATGATAATTCACCGCCGCAAGATTGACGTCGGCCGCGGCAACGATGTCGCGCAGCGTGACATCGGCAACACCGCGATCGGCATAGAGCCGCTCGGCGGCGTCCAGGATGGCGGCGCGGGTCCGGTCTGACGACATTTCATGGCCCGGTGGGGAAGTATTGCAATTCAAACAGTTGTATGAAACTATGGTTTGAAGGCTGGAATGTCAATGCGCGTGACGCATCGCCGCGCGGCAGCCGTCGAATTCGTGATGCCGGCTGCGCGATAAACGGTCTTGCAGGGAACCGGTGGCGGAGAGACAGTGCCGCCAACAATTTTCGACCAAAAATGTGAGGAACGCCCCATGGACTTCAATATGTCTGACCGCCAGCGCGAATGGCTCAATCGTGTGCAGTCGTTCATGCACAAGCACGTCCGCCCGGCCGTGCCGGTCTACCGGCAGCAGGACGAAGAAGGCAAGCGCTGGAAGGTGATCCCGATCGTCGAGGAACTGAAGAAGAAGGCGCGCGCCGAAGGCTTGTGGAACATGTTCATGCCGCCGTCGTCGCATGAGGACGACGAATTCCGCGGTGCGGGATTGACCAATCTGGAATATGCGCCGCTCGCCGAGGAAATGGGTCACATCGGCTGGGCCTCTGAAGTGTTTAACTGCTCAGCACCCGACACCGGCAACATGGAAGTGCTGATGCGTTACGGCTCCAAGGAGCACAAGCGGCAGTGGCTGCGGCCGCTGATGGATGGCGAAATCCGTTCCGCCTTCCTGATGACCGAGCCCGCGGTGGCCTCTTCCGACGCCACCAACATCGAAACCAGCATCGAGCGCGACGGCGATCATTACGTCATCAACGGCCGCAAATGGTGGTCGTCGGGCGTCGGCGATCCCCGCTGCAAGATCGCTATCCTGATGGGCAAGACCGACCCGAAGGCGCCGCGCCATCAGCAGCAGTCGCAGATCCTGATGCCGCTCGACAGCAAGGGCATTACGGTGGAAAAACTGCTGCCGGTGTTCGGTTTCGACGACGCGCCGCACGGCCACGCCCAGGTCTTGATGGAGAACGTGCGGGTTCCCGCCAGCAATATCCTGCTCGGCGAGGGCAGGGGCTTCGAGATCGCGCAAGGCCGGCTCGGGCCTGGCCGCATCCATCACTGCATGCGCACCATCGGCAAGGCCGAGGAAGCGCTGGAGAAAATGGTGAAGCGGCTGTCCTCGCGCACCGCGTTCGGCAAGAAGATCATCGAATTCTCGATCTGGGAGCAGCGCATTGCGGAAGCCCGCACCGACATCGAGATGAACCGGCTGTTGTGCCTGAAGGCCGCCGACATGATGGACAAGGTCGGCAACAAGACCGCGCAGCTCGAGATCGCCATGATCAAGGT
>JBAVEE010000378.1:0-1552 GCA_049587575.1 Bradyrhizobium sp. | reverse complement strand
CGCTACGACTGCCTTGTGCATGGGGTCGTCCCTCCAGAGTCCCGGTCAGACCTCACGTCCGACCGCCCAATAGATAACCTTAAGACCGCTTCCGGCTCCCTGGGAAGAGGCCTCGTCACTATGTCGGAAGTTTGATGCCGCTCACGCGCGCTCTTCCCGTTTAAAAGCCCGGATTCGTTACGGATTCCGGGCCTTTACAAACCTGGGCGCAGCTTGCGCTTTCCGGTTCAGTCGCAAACCCGCACGCGGCGCCAGTGCCAGTCCCAGCCGTCCCACACGCGCTCATGGCGCCACCAGCAATGGTGTGGCCGGTAATACACCGGACCGGGGCGATAATAATAACCGGGGCCGTAATAGGGGCCGTGCGCGGCAGCGGAGCCGATAATGGCGCCGGCGGCGAGACCGCCGATGATGCCGGCAGCGACGGCGCCGCCATCATGCGCTTTGGCCGGCTGCGGCGCTACAACGGCCGCGAGGCCAAATGCCGCGACAGCGGCAAGGGCTGTCAGGGTCTTCGAAATCTTGGTCATGGTGCGCACCTCTCTGGGGTTCGCTGGTCGTACCCATTCAACGACCGCTTGGTTTAGTTCCTGCGCTCTCGCCGATACGAGATAACGTCCTTCTTGGAGGCGAGTTTCCTCTCCGCAGGGTGAACGCGTGCTGAATGGCATCTTCGGAAAAAAGCCTGCGGAATCGGACGTCGGTATTAAATTTCGGCAAGATTTGCGGCGCGATTGGGGCGGGTTTCCATCGGGATCCAGGTTGTCGCGTGGAGCTGGGATGACGGGGCGACGACAGGCGGCGCACGGTGACGAAGGTTTCAGCGTCGCGCGGCTAAAGCCGGCTCGTACGCTTGGCTTTTGTTTTCGCTTTGCGATGCGGCTTCATTTTGCGCTGTACCTTTGTTTTGCGATGCGGCTTCGCCGCCTTTTCCTTGCCGCGCGCTTTGCGGTGCTTCCGGCGCACCAAGGCGCGGCCGACGCTGCGCAGGAACAATTTCTCCAGCGGGTAGGTCAGTCGCTTCACCGCGTCCGCCAGCGGCAGCCATGCGACCGCGGCGATGTCACGCATCAGATCGTGGCTCGGATTGGCGGCCGCCCGCATGTGCCAGAACCGCACCACTTTCGGCCGCCCTTGTGCCTGGTAGGTGATGGCGCCGAGGAATTCGCGCACGCGCACGCGATGGCCGGTCTCCTCGATCACTTCGCGGCGCGCGCCGGCCGCCGGGCGCTCGTTGCGCTTGAGCTTGCCGCGCGGTAGCACCCAGCGATCGTCCTTGCTGCGCTGGACCACGGCGATGTACGGGTGCGCGCCGTTGCGCACCACGATGCCGCCCGCCGCCTGAATGGCTTTCCTGGTTTTGCGCGCCATACCTATCCGGTCCGTGAGCTATCTCGTTTAGCAAATATGCGCGAGTCGCTGTGAGCGAAAATGGGCGCGGGCGGGGCACTCGCAGGTAATGCACAATGCGCGGAAAGCCGGCGCCACACGTCACAAATGTGTCGTCGAGAGCCGGCTGCAAGGCGCGCGGTACACATGCGTAGCTTTACCG
>JBAVEE010000377.1:0-3510 GCA_049587575.1 Bradyrhizobium sp. | reverse complement strand
AATTCAGGATCTGCTGAAGGGCAAGAAGCCGAACCGCGAGTCGGTGCTGGAGCCGACCACGCCGCGCACCTCGGCGGTGCCGCCGGCCGGCAAGCCGCGGCCGCGCCCCGATCCGGATCCCGGGCTGGAGCCGCAGCCGCAGGCCTGATGCTGCGACCAGATGGCTGGATATTTCCGGCAAACCGATAGCGCAAAAGCCCGGCATCCAGCCGGGCTTTTGTATTTTGTGGATGGCGCGCCGCCGGCCAATGGCGACATCGTCGGCAAGCTGCCGGGTGCATCGGGGATTGGGGGCGGCTGACCGGCGCCAGCCTCTCGCGGCTCTGCTGCACACGGCGCTGATGTGCCGCCGCGAAGCCCCCTGTCGCGGCCCGGCGTCGTTGCCTGAGAGGTCGCGTGAAGACCGCGCCCCGAAATGACGGGATATCAGCCGAGCTTGCCGACCTCGGCCTCCACCAGCGACCAGCATTTGGTGCCGAGTCGTTCTTTCCAGATCGCATAGACGCCCGACAGTCTGGCGCGGAACGCAGCCTGGTTGACCTCGTTGAACACGAGCCCGCGCCTGACGAAATCTTCGCGCAAGGCCGTATTGAGCACGGCCTGGTCCTGGCGCTGCAGGCGGACATATTTGGTGAAATTGCGTTCGATCACGTCCCGGATGTCGGCCGGCAGCGCGTTCCACGTGGCGCGGTGCGCCATCGCGTTGAAGCCGGACCACATGTGATTGGTCATGCTGACATACTTCACGAGTTCGTAGAGTTTGAACCCTTCCAGGATCGCCAGCGGATTTTCCTGCGCGTCGACCCTGCCGAGTTTCAGCGCCTCGTAGATCTGGTTGGCCGTGGTGGTCACCGGCTCGGCGCCGAGCGCGCCGAATGTGTCGAGCATCATCTGGCCCGGCGGAACGCGAATCTTCATGCCGGAGAAATCCTGCGGGTCGGCGATCGGGCGCGAGATCGAGGCGACCTGCCGCATGCCATTGTCGAAGCCGGCCACCGGAAACAGGTGCATGCCTTTGGCGGCCATCTCCTCGCCGATATATTTTCCGAGCGGGCCGTCGATCGCCTTGTGCGCTTGCGCCGACGACGCGAACGCGAACGGCAGTTGCTGGGATTCGGCTACAGGCACCACGGTGCCGATGATGCCGCCCATCAGCGTGAAGAACTCGATCTCTCCCGCGATCAGCATTTTCAGCGCATCGCGGTCGCCGCCGGGCAGCTTGTTGTTCTCGGCGTAAACCGTGGTCTCGACCCGGCCATTGGTCTCGATGCGCACGGCTTCCCACATCGCGGTGAGGTTCTTGTGCAGCGGGCCGGACGCCGCCTGATTGTGATATTGCGAGAATTTGTATTCGGCGGCGAGCGTCGGCTTGACGATCAGGGCCGATCCCATCGCCGTGGCTCGGATCAATACCGACCGTCGTGTCCAGCCCATCGCCTCGTTTCCTTGTTGGCCCGCTTCATGCGCCGCATGGTGTACCGCGGCCGGAATGTCGTCGATAACAGGCGATTTCGCCACGAAAATCCCGTCTGAGGGCCCGTAAGTCTTAAGATTTCCTCAAGCCTGTCCGGCCTATTGCTGAAGGACGCGCGCATCGCAACGGCGCGAAAGGACCTCGCATGGCCACCACGTCCGCCCCGACGGTTGCCCCGGAGCGCGGTGCGATTCGTTCGGCGCCCTGGTCGTATCCTCGCATCGCCTATCTTGAATCGATCAGGGGCCTCGCGGCGCTGCAGGTGCTGCTCTTGCATTTTTTTTCGGCCTTCGCACCGGATCTGGTATTTTCCTTGCCGGCGGGCGCCGCCGTCGCGGGGTATATTCACCTGTCGCCGCTGTATTTTTTGTATGACGGCTCGTCGGCCGTCTATCTCTTCTTTGCGCTCAGCGGGTACGTTCTGACACGCTCGTTCGAACGCCATCTGGCGCCGCCATCTTCCCAGCTCCTGGCCCGGGTGATCCGTCTCGGTTTGCCGGCCATCGCTGCCACGCTGGTTGCCGCAGCGGTGATGTCGGTGTTCGGCAAACCCCACATACCGGCAGGTGGTCTCAGCGGATCGACCTGGTTCGCCCGCCAATGGAATACCGACGTTTCGCTCGTCGCGGTCATCAGGGACGGGATCGTCAACGCATTGTTCCTCGGCTATCACGGATGGCCCGGCGTTGCCTTTCTGGCGCCCTGGCAACAGCCGATCGAGCAATCATTCGTAGCACCGCTGTGGACGCTGAGCATCGAGTTCTATGGCTCGATGATCATCCTGCTGCTGTGCGCCTGCGCGCGGCGATCGCGCGCTGTGTGGTGGCTGGTGGTATTGCTGGGTGCGCTCTTTACGATCCGAAGCGCCTATATCTGCTTTTTCATTGGCCACCTGCTGGCGGCCTTCCACCGCGCCGAACGGCCCGCGCCTCACAGCACGCTGCTGCCGATTTTCTCCATCATTTTCGGTGTCTTTCTCTGCGTGCTTGCGGAGGTGTGGCAGCCGGATTGGCTGCGGAGCCTTTGCGCCGATCCGACATACTTCCTGTTCCCTGGTCAGCTCGCTCCCATGCAGCAGAAGGCATTTGGCGCGCTCCTCGTTCTGGCCGGGATCATCCATCTTGAGACCGCGCGCAGCTTCCTGTCCACACCGTGGCTGGTTGCGCGGTCCAAATTATCGTTTCCCCTCTATCTGGTTCACTGGCCGATTCTGTTCGGGCCTGCTGCCGCTTTATTCCTGCTGTTGAACGGCCTCGTCGGAATTGAATTCGCGCGTGTCGGCGCCATCGTTGCCGGGATAGGCCTTGCGTTCCTCGCCAGCACATTTTTTCTCGCGGTCGATCGCCGCGCGCTGGAGCTATCGCGAGGATTGCGAAAGCGCATATCCTTCTCTCTTGAAACACCGCGTGCGGCCACCGCCGGCCGCGTCGTGGCGGCCGAATGAACCCGACAGTGTTGCCTTGTTGGTTTGGTGATCGCCAGCGCGCGGGCAGCATGGCCAAATCACGAGGTCGTGCGCGATACCCACGGAGCGACCCGACAATTCATCATCCGCTCTACGCTGGCGCGGGTTTGATGACGCGATCGCGGTTGCTGGCGACAGATTGAGGCATCGACTTTGCCGCCGTCGCCGAAGAAGCCCGCGCGACGTTCATTCCTTTGCCGATGGTGCCCGAACGGCGTTCCCTTGATGGCATCATCCATCTGAACGCACCCGGCTACGAGGTCTGGGATGAACCTATTTGCAGGGTATCGAATCTGCGCCCTGCAAATTGACCTGAAAGGATCATGAAGCGACTTGCCATGCGTCCTGAATAGGTGTTCAGTTCTTCAAAGCGATTGGTGGGCAATCGCCAAAAAACTGAACGGGCGCCTCGATGAGCCTATCCGGCTTGGGGTGCGCAGGGAACGAGACGCGCGCCATGGTCTATCGGCGGACCCATCAAGTCGTGAAACGCCACGCGGCGCGCCGCAGCGCCATTTTGGCGGCGGCGCGGGATGCCGCCGCCGAGGGCGGCATGGCCGCGGTCCAGATC
>JBAVEE010000376.1:0-2889 GCA_049587575.1 Bradyrhizobium sp. | reverse complement strand
CCCCGCAGGGTGGTGCCAGTGTCGCCAGCCGCAAGCTCTCGCCACGCCGCCATCTCAGCCGCGGCGAGGCGAACCAGCCGAATTCATCCTCGGCGAGATTCTCGCCGCCGCGCCGGCCGGCTTCCTGCCGCACGATCACCGCGTCCAGTTTCCCGGAATCATAGGCGTCGAGCAGATCGCGCGAAAAGCCGATGGTGACGGCGAGCGCGAGCTGCGACGACACCGCATGCAGCCGCTCGAGCAGGGGAACCAGTTCCGAACCCGCGGCATGATCGCTGATGCCGAGCGACAATTGCTGCCGGACCGGCCGCTCGCCCGCCAAGGCGCGGTCGTGCGCCTCGATCAACGCCCGCGCGCTATCGAGAAACGCACCACCGTCGGCAGTCAACCTGACGGCGCGCGGCGAACGTTCGACCAGACGCTTGCCGACCACGGCTTCCAGCCGCTGCAGCTTCATGCTGACCGCAGCCTGCGTGGTGCCGAGCGCCTCGGCGGCCCGGGTGAAGCTTTGCAGCTCCGCCACCAGCAGGAAGGCCTGCACCGTGGAGATATCGAGGGTCCTCATCATCATGCATCGTTATCACTGATATATTAAAAGATAAGATATCAAAATGATAAGGCCAGGTCTAGCTTCGGCTTCACGCCATCGATTGCGGGCCAGGCAAAGGAGAGAGAGCATGCCGCTGATCACCGTCACCTATTCGAGTTCGCGCCACATCCCTTCGCTGAAGGCCGAAATGGCGGCCGCGGTCACCGAGCTGACCGCCAGCATCCTGCGCAAGGATCCCAAGGTCACCGCCATCATCGTGAAGTCGGTCGACGCGGCGGATTGGTTCGCCGGCGGCAAATCGCTGGCCGAACAGAATCTCGCAAGCTTCTGGCTCGACATCCACGTCAGCGAGGGCACCAACACCAAGGACGAAAAGGCGGCCTATCTCGCGGCCATGTTCAAACGCATGGGCGAGCTGCTGGGGCCGCTGCATAACGAGAGCTACCTCCATGTCGATGAAGTCCGCGGCGATGCCTATGGCTTCGGCGGCCTGACCCAGGAGCGCCGCTACATCGCCGGCAAGCTCGAGGCCGCGCCGCAAAGCGCCGCGGCCTGAACCAAAGGGTTGTTTCTGGGCAAAACCCTGCCCCGGAGGTGATCCGGGGGAGGCGAAGAAAGCGCGCCGAAAGCTAGATCGCTTCCGGCAGGCGCTGCTTGACGGAGCCGAACAACTCCTCAAAGGCCTGGCGAAGGGCGACATCGACTTCCGCCGTGGTCGGGGTATGGCCGAGATCGGCGAGGCTGGTGACGCCATAGCGCGGGTCCGCCACGCCGCAGGGGACGATGGCCGCAAAATGGGTCAGGTCGGGCTCGACATTGATCGATATGCCGTGGAACGAAACCCAGCGCCGTAACCGCACGCCGATGGCCGCGATCTTGTCCTCGAAGCCAGCTCCCTTGTCCGGCCGGGCCACCCAGACGCCGACGCGATCCTCGCGGCGTTCGCCCCGCACGTCGAACGCCGCCAGCGTCCGGATCATCCACTGCTCGAGACCCGCAACATAGGCCCGTACATCGGGCCGCCGCCGCTTCAGGTCGAGCATCACATACGCCACCCGCTGGCCGGGGCCGTGATAGGTGAGCTGTCCGCCGCGCCCGGTGTCGAATATCGGAAAGCGGGGATCGAGCAGGTCGGCGGCCTTGCCGCTGGTCCCGGAGGTGTAGAGCGGGGGATGCTCCAACAGCCAAACCAGTTCCGGCGCCTGGTGTGCCGCGATTTCCGCGACCCGCGCTTCCATGGCTGCGACGGCCTCGAGATAGGGCACCGGGGCATCGGATATCAGCCACTCAACGGCGCCGCCGTCGGCGGCGCGCGCGAATGTCGATAAATCAAGGCTTTGGCGATCATTAACCATTGGCTAACTATAACGTGGTGATCTCTAACCACGCAATTTTGCGTTTTTGTCAGTTCGGGTCGCTTCCCCAGTGCCAACCCTCGATAAAGTCAGCGTCGACCTCATGGTGGTCCTCGGGACCACGACGATGCCGATCCATCAGGTAATGCGCCTGAGCCGGGGCGCCATCATTGAACTCGACGCCACCGAGGCGGACGAGGTCAAGATCCTCGCCAACACCTTGCCGATTGCCAGCGGCGTCGTGCTCGTCGACCGCAACCGGATCGCGGTCGAAGTCAAGCAAATGCTGCCGAAATCGCCGGGCACCCGCTGAACCAGCGAACGTCATCCGAATCCGGCCGTACCTGGATCACGGCGCCGGCAGGCCTTGTCCCCCCATCCCCGATTTGTTACATCGGCGCCGTTGATCCGGGCCGGCATAAATCCGGTGCCGATCTCAGCGCTCGTGGCGGAATTGGTAGACGCGCTGCCTTGAGGTGGCAGTGAGTAAAATCGTGGGGGTTCGAGTCCCTCCGAGCGCACCACCTCAAAAAATCACCGTTGAAATCGCTAAGTTTTTCGCTCTGGCGCCCGCACCTTGTCATCAGGTGCGGGAATAGATGTTTCCGTTTCGGTCCTCGACAGCTTGTTCATCGCACGCGCCGAAAGTGCGCGCCGGTTGGCCGACCGCGTGTAGAGCGAGGCCATCTGGCCGCCGGCCCAGCCGAAGATTGCCTCCAGTTCGGCCACAGTGGCTCCGCGGTTAAAGGCGACGGCATTCTCAAGATCGGCAAGCAGCTCGGCGTCGGGACCTCTGTCGTGCAGCGGGTTTTCAAGCAGGAGCCGTAGCGGGCTTGATCGCGAAACGGACCACCAGTGATGTCCGCAATTCGGTCGCTGTCGGAGGAAAAGGGGACATGGCGATTACGAGCGCCGACTTCCGAGTTTGTGAAGGTTTGCGGATGCCGGCCCGATGATGGTGGCGCGGCGTGCACCGGGGGCCGG
>JBAVEE010000375.1:0-2444 GCA_049587575.1 Bradyrhizobium sp. | reverse complement strand
ACCGAACCGCCCCCGGACAGCGTCAGTGCGACGCCGCGAGCTATCGTCAGCATTCCAAGCGTAATGATGAACGGCGGAATACGGTAATGCGCGATCCAGAAGCCGTTCCACAGGCCGATCAGGCCGCCGACCGCCCCAAGCGCGACCGGAACGGCGATCCATGCGGCCAGACCATGTTGCATCAGCAGGGTCACGACCACGGCGGCGACGCCGACCACCGAACCAACCGACAGATCGATGCCGGCGATCAGAATGACCATCGTCATGCCGACGGCGGTGATACCGACGATCGTCACCTGGCGCGCGACGTTGCTCAGATTGCGCGCGGTGGCAAAGGTGGGATCGGCCACCGCGAGAGCGACCGAGAGAACCACAAGGGCGATCAGCGTGGCGTTGGTTTTGATGAACTGGAGCAGTTGATTCCGGTGCATGAGCTGTCACTCACCGGTCCGGCGAGCGCCGGTCGCAAATTCCATGATCGCTTCCCTGGTGGCCTCGTCGCGCGTGAACTCGGCGACGATGGCGCCCTCCCTCATCACAAGGATCCTGTCGCTCATCCCCAGAACCTCCGGCAATTCCGAGGATATCATGATGATCGCCACGCCCTGCCCGGCCAGCCGGTTCAGCAGCTTGTAGATTTCGACCTTGGCGCCGATGTCGATGCCGCGGGTCGGCTCGTCCAGGATGAAAATCTCCGGGCTCGCGTTGAGCCATTTTCCCAGCACCACCTTTTGCTGATTGCCGCCGCTGAGCGTGCCGACAATGGTGTCGATATCGGGCGTCTTGACCCCGAGCTCCTCGACGTATTTCTCGACCAAAGCGCGTTCCCGCGCAGCGTCGATCACCCCGGTCAGCCGCGTGCTGATGGTCGGCAATGAAGCGATCGTGGTGTTGAAGGCGATCGACTGGCCGAGGAACAGGCCGAGCGCCTTGCGGTCCTCGGTCAGAAGCGCGATTCCATGGTCGATGGCGTCGGCGGGCGAGCGAATTTCGATCTTCTTGCCGGCGACAAGCACGTCGCCATGCGTCGCGCCCGGACAGGCGCCGAAGATGGCGGAGACAAGTTCAGTTCGGCCAGCGCCCATCAACCCGGCAATGCCGAGGATTTCGCCGCGATAGGCCGAGAACGACGCATTCCTGACCCGCTTTTCGCCCGGCAAGGCGGGATGGTCGACGTCGAGATTCCTGACCTCGAGGATCTTTTCGCCGCGCTGGCGCCGGCGCGGCGGAAACATGTCCTTGATGTCGCGGCCGACCATTCGGGCGATGATCTGCTCAAGGGTGATGTCGGCGATGGCAGCGACGTCCCCGATGGTCTGTCCGTCCCGCAACACCACCACCCGGTCGGCGACCTCCTTGATCTCCTCCATTTTGTGGGAGATGTAGCACATGCAGACGCCGTCCTGCTTCAGCTTCCGTATGATGGAAAACAGCTCCGCGACTTCTCTGTCGGTCAATGCGGAGGTCGGCTCATCGAGCACGAGGATGCCCGCGCGCTTCGACAGCGCCTTGGCGATTTCGACCATCTGCTGCCTGCCGACGGTGAGGTGCTTGACCTGATCGGCAGGGCCGAAGTCCCGGATCCCGAGTTCGTCAAGCAGGGTCTGGGCGTCGTCATTCAATCGGCGCCAATCGATTGCGCCGATTCTGTTGGTCGGCTGACGGTCAAGGAAGATGTTCTCGGCCACCGTCAGTTCGGGAATCAGATTCAGTTCCTGATAGATGATCGCGATCCCCGATTGCTCGGCTTCGCGGGTATTGTGAAATCGCCTGTTTTCTCCCTTGACGAAAATGTCGCCCTGATAGGTGGGATAGGGCCAAGCGCCGCCGAGCACTTTCATGAGCGTCGACTTGCCCGCGCCATTCTCGCCCACCAGCGCCAGCACCTCGCCGGAGCGCGCCTCGAAGTTGACGTCGTCGAGCGCCCTGACGCCCGGGAATTCCTTGACGATGTGCTCCATCTTCAGAACGACTTCGGACATGCGCGTTCGGATCTACTTTCCGTACACCTGCTGGTGGGTGTAGAAGCCCTCGGCGATGATCGTGCTGTCGAGGTTCTGCCTGTCGACAAGCACCACCGGGGTGACGATGGTCGGCACGTCGACGGCGCCATTGTTGATTATCCTGTCGGCCTTGAGGACGGTCCTGGGGTCCTTGTCCGGATTCCGGGCGAGCGTCACCGCCACATCGACCGCAGTTTCGGCGAGCGGAGTAATCTTCTTCCAGATTTCCGCGGCTTCCTTGCCCTGGGCGACATACTGGATATTGACGAGATCGGCGTCGGACCCGGCGACGAAAACCTTCTCGGCGCTGGCCATGCCCTGGGCGTCGAGCGCGGCGATGACGCCGCGCGCCATGCCGCTGTTGTTGCAAATGACGGCGTCGATGTTGTTGCCGAACTTGGTCAGCAGGTTTTCCGTGGTCGCCATCGCCTTGTCGGGCAA
>JBAVEE010000374.1:0-3937 GCA_049587575.1 Bradyrhizobium sp. | reverse complement strand
GATAAAGCCTACCTTCAGCTTCTCGGCGGCCGATGCGCCGTACAGGCTGGCTCCGGCGGTAAGCATCACTGCCGTTGCAGCGATGAGAATCTTTCTCATGAGTTTCTCCGGTTACTGAGGGGTGGACAGTCCAGCCCGATGCGCGCGCGCCCCATCGCACGCGCTTCGGTTATTTATCGATCCGGTACGAATACTGTTCCCAGGGCCGCGGGCGCGGTCGAGCCGCCGGTTCTCGTCCGCGAAATCAGAACAAGGACGATGACGGTTGCAAGATAAGGCAACGCCGACATGAACTGCGAGGGAATACCCAGTCCCAGGCCTTGCGCGTGCAGTTGAAGAATCGACACTGCGCCGAACAGGTAAGCGCCGATCACAAGCCGGCCGGGCCGCCATGACGCGAACACCACGAGCGCCAGCGCGATCCATCCGCGGCCGGCCGTCATGCCCGGGATGAAGAACGGCGTATAGGCCAGCGGCAGATACGCCCCGGCGAGGCCCGCGCAGGCGCCGCCGAACATCACGGCGAACAGGCGTATCCGAAGCACGGGATATCCCAGCGCGTGAGCCGAAACGTGGTTGTCGCCGACGGCCCGCAACACCAATCCCGCCCGCGTCCGGTAGAGAAACAGCCAGACACCGACGACCAGCACCAGCGATAGATAGACAAAAGCATCCTCGCCGAACAGGATATGCCCGACCAGTGGAAGATCGGTTAGGCCCGGAACGTAAAGATGCGGAGCCGGGGTTATCCTCTCGCCCACGAAGCCGGCGCCGATCAGGCCCGACAGTCCGATGCCAAGGATCGTAAGTGCGAGACCGGTGGCGACCTGGTTGACCGCAAGGCCCAGCGTCATGACCGCAAAGACCAGCGATAGCAGCGTGCCCGCGGCGATTCCGCAGACGGCGCCCAGGATGGTTGAGCCGGTGAGCCAGGCGCCTCCGAATCCGCAAGCCGCTCCCACGATCATCATGCCCTCGACGCCGAGGTTGAGCACACCGGAGCGCTCGGTCACGAGTTCGCCGGTGGCCGCGATCAATAGCGGCGTCGATGCTGCAAGCACCGACAGTACAATCGCCTCAAGCAGTTCCACTGGGCACCTGTCGCGAAGCGAAAATCAGCCGGAACCGGTAAAGTATGAACGAGTCGCAGGCGAGCACGTAGAACAGCAGAATGCCCTGAAATACTTTTGTGACATCCAACGGTATTTTCATCGCGATCTGGGCCTGCTCGCCGCCGATAAAGGTCAATGCGAGGAAGAGACCTGCAATTAGTATTCCAATTGGGTTCAGGCGCCCGAGAAATGCGACGATGATCGCGGTGAAGCCGTAACCGGGCGAAATGCCGGGCTGAAGATGCCCGACCGGTCCCGCAACCTCGATAATTCCTGCAAGTCCGGCCAGCGCCCCGGAGATGGCGAAGGTAAGAAGGACCAGCTGCTTGGAATTGAACCCGCCAAAGCGCGCCGCGCGCGGCGCGGCCCCGACAACGCGGATTTCAAAGCCCTTGATGGTGCGCCCGAGCAGCACCGTCGCGGCGGCGACGACCACGAGGGCGATGATCGCGCCAAGGTGCAGACGGCCACCCTCGATCAGAACCGGAACGGTGGCGACCGGATCGAACTCTGCGGTGGTAGGAAAGTTGAACCCGGCCGGATCGCGCCAGGGACCGCGCACGAGGTAGTCAAGAAACAGGTCAGCGACATAGACCAGCATCAAACTGGTCAGAATCTCGCTGGCGCCGAACCGGACCCTGCAGATCGCCGGGATCAGCGCATACAACGCACCCGCTGCCGCCGCGAGCAGCAGCATGGCCGGCAAGACCCAGGGTCCGGCATCGGTGCCCTGGGTTTTCACGGCGAGCCAGCTGCCGGCGACGGCGCCGATCAGAAACTGTCCCTCGGCTCCGATATTCCAGACATTGGCGAGATAGCAGAGCGACAGCCCGATGGCGATCATCACGAGCGGTGTCGCCTTCACTCCGATCTCCTGCAGCGAATAACTGTCGGTCAGGGGATCGATAAAGTAGACGCCAAGCGCTGAAATCGGGTTCTTGCCAAGAATGGCAAACAGGATGCTCATGGTCGCGATCGTCAACCCGATCGCGATCAGCGGCGAAACGAGGGCGATGGTGTTCGATTGCTCGGCCCGTTTTTCAAGCACCAGCTGCATGAGCCGTTTCCTTCTGCGCCAGGCTGCTTCCGCCCATCAACAGGCCGAGCTTCTCGCGACTGGCATCGGCGGTCGCCATCGGCTCCGAGAGGCGGCCGTGGAACATCACCGCTATCCGGTCGGTGATTTCGGCTAGCTCATCGAGGTCCTGGCTCGTCACGAGAACGGCGGCGCCGCCGGCGGCGAGGTCGAGCAGGGCCTGGCGGATCACGGCGGCAGCGCCCGCGTCCACGCCCCAGGTCGGCTGGCTCACCACAAGGACGGCGGGGTTGCGGAGGATCTCACGGCCGACGATGAACTTTTGCAGGTTGCCGCCGGACAGGCTTGCAGCTTCGGGGTCGCGCTTGGCCTTGCGCACGTCGAAGGTCTCCGTCGCGCGATCGACCGTCTTTAGCGTCGCGGCGGTGTTGATGAAGCCGCGCTGCACCATGCCGCTGGCGGCATGCCCGGTCAGCAGGGCATTCTCAGAGAGTTTCATGCGTGGCGCAGTGCCGTGGCCGAGGCGCTCTTCGGGCACGAAAGCCGCGCCAAGCCTGCGTCGCTGGGTGATGGAAAGATGTCCCGCCGCGCGGCCGTCGATCACCACGGTGCCCGGATCCAGGGACTGCCGCTCGCCCGAAAGCGCTGCGAAAAGCTCATCCTGTCCGTTGCCGGCGACCCCGGCGATGCCCAGGATTTCACCGCCCCTCAACTCGAGCGAAACATGATCGAGTCTGACGCCATGGGGGTCCTCGGCCTCCATGCTCAGATCATTGACGACGAGACGTGGCACGGTGATCTTGCGCCCCACGGCTGCCCTGACCTCCTTGATATCCGTGCCGACCATCATTCGGGCCAGCGAGGCTGCGGTTTCCGCTTGCGGGTTGCAGGTCGAAATCTTCTTGCCGCCGCGCAGGATCGTGGCCGTATCGCAAAGGCGCTTCACCTCTTCCAGTTTGTGGCTGATGTAGAGGATGGCGCGGCCTTCGGCCTTGAGGCGCTCCAGCACGACGAACAATTGATCGGCTTCCTGCGGGGTCAGCACCGCCGTCGGCTCGTCCAGAATCAGGAATTTGGGATTCTGCATCAGCGCCCGTACGATTTCGATGCGCTGGCGCTCCCCCACCGACAGTTGCCAGACCTCACGCTTGGGATCGAGCGGCAGGCCGTAGACATCGGACACTTGTTTCAGACGCGCCGACATTTCCTTGAACGATTCCCTGCCGTCGAGGCCGAGCGCCACGTTCTCGGCGACGGTGAGATTGTCGAACAGCGAGAAATGCTGGAACACCATGCCGATGCCGCGGGCACGGGCTTCCGAGGGCCCGGAGAGCACCATCTTCTCGCCCTGCCAGCGCATTTCGCCGTCGCTGGGCTGAATCAATCCGTAGATAGTCTTGACGAGCGTTGATTTGCCCGCGCCGTTCTCGCCGAGAAGGGCATGGATGTGCTGCGGCCAGATTTCGATATCGATCGAGTCATTTGCGAGAAATTTGCCGTAGCGCTTGGTAAGCCCGATCGTCTGCAGCAGGGGCGTTCCGCCGGAATGCGGGCGTGTGGGCGTCGGGTCTAACATTCATTTTCACGCATGCGAGGGACGGCTGCCTTAATAGTGGGCTAGAGCGATTTCCGCTTGATATGGGTCACTTCGTGTATCCGGCATGTCGAAAGTAGTTCGTGCAGTGCTCGGGTGCAAATGTCTTGATGAGCTTGCCGATCAGTTTCATCAGCGTTGTCACGGTGCGAGCGGCACCCTTGCGCAGCGCCGTCTTCAGCTTCGAGAATGCCA
>JBAVEE010000373.1:0-3180 GCA_049587575.1 Bradyrhizobium sp. | reverse complement strand
GGTCGGGCTCGTGCAGGAATCATTCCTGCCCGGCTCCACAACCGGCATCACCACCGCTGGTCTGTCGCCGAGCGGCGTCGTGATCGGCGGCCAGGTCGGTTGCGACTATCAGTTTGCTCCCTCCTGGGTGATCGGCATCGAAGGCGCTGCCGCCGGCTCGACCATGAAGGCCAGCGGCATCGTCGGGCTCCCGGCCGGCAATCCCGACACCGCGCTGGTGGAAGCCAAGACCGATTTCCTCACCAGCGTGACCGGGCGGCTCGGCTACGCATTCGACCGCGTGCTGGTCTACGGCAAGGGCGGCGTCGCCATGGCGGCGGATCGATACGATGTCTCGGGTTCGTTCGCCGGCACCCCGTTCGGCTTCACGGGCCTGGAAAATCGCTTTGGCTGGACCGCGGGCGCCGGCGTGGAATGGATGTTGACGCAGCATTGGTCCGTCAATCTCGAATACGATTACTACGGGTTCGGAACCAAGACGATTGCGATGTACGACCCAACCAACGTGTTGCTGGGTAATGTGGACGTCAGGCAGAGCATTCAAGTCGTCAAGGTCGGATTTAACTTTCATATCTGGGGGCCCGGTTTGTGATGGTCGCAGCCCGTTCAGTTGAAGCGGACGCGTCAGGCGGCAGGCGAGGGGGCCGGAACGTGAAGGCACCTGGCTTGCGGCTGATATTGCAGACGGCCGTCCTGGCGATGGCGTTTTCCGTGAGCGGTCACGCGCAGGAAAGGATGGCGCCAGCCAAGGGAGGCCTGGAGGCCAAGCTCGAATATTGCAAGACCTGCCATGGACTGTCGGGCCAGGGGTATCTCGGATATTTCCCGATGCCGCGGCTTGCGGGACAGCAACCCGAATACATCGAGGCTCAATTGCGGGCCTTCATCGAGCGCAGACGCTCGAACCCTGTCATGCAGAACGTCGCGCATGTGCTGAGCCCATCGATGGTCACGGCGCTGGCGAACCACTTCAAGAATCTCAATCCGCCGCCGTTCGGCGGTGCGCCAAGGGGAGCGATCGCTGCGGGCAAGAAAATCTACGAGGAAGGTCTTCCCGAGGCCAATGTTCCCGCCTGCTCCGCCTGTCACGGCGCGGAGGGCAAGGGCCATAACGAAATTCCGCGGCTGGCAGGTCAGGTCTATCCGTACTTGGTCGGCCAATTGACGGGCTGGAAGCAACAGCGAGGCCAGGGTTCGGCGGTCGATACCTCCGCAATCATGGCGCCGACCGCGCACAACCTGACGCGGTCGCAGGTCGAAGCCGTCGCTGCCTACGTCAGTTATCTGAAGTGAGCATTGCCATCTCATACGCCGACATTTCGGTTAGTGCATGAAAAGCTTGGGGTCATGAAGCGCATCGGGTTAAAAATAGCGATCCTGGCGATCTTCGCCGCCGCCGCCGCTACCACCGGCCCCTCCCGGGCCGGCGAGAGCGCCGCCGTCCGCAATTGCACCTGGTGTCATGGAGCAGGGGCGCAAGGCTATACGGTCGCGCCGCGGCTGGCCGGACAGCGGCCGCAATACATCATGAGCCAGATCAGGAGTTTTCGCGAGCACGCGCGAAACAACCCGTTTTCGAAACAATACATGTGGAATGCGGTCGCGGCGCTCGATCCAAATACGGCGCATGACCTGGCCAACTACTTTGCATCGATCGCGCCGAAACCCGCCAATGACGGCGACAGCAGTGTCGCGTCGCGGGGAAGAACGATCTATATGGAAGGGATTCCGGAAGCCAACATCGTGTCCTGCTATGCCTGTCACGGTCCGAATGCGGAGGGCGTGAGAGACATCCCCCGTCTGGGAGGACTGTCCTATTCCTATCTCAAGGGCCGGCTCGAACAGTGGGGTGAGGGTTATCACTCGACTCCGGGATCGCCGATGCCGATGGTGGCGACCCATCTCGGACCGCAGGAGATCGAGGCGCTGACCTCGTATCTGTGCTTCGTCAGAGAGGTCGCATGGACCGTGATCCGACGTCGGGACCAGGGTCGATTTTCGGCACGGGCTTCCGCGTCGACTCCAGTGTGAGATTTCTTATCCGTTAGAGCATCTTCAAGCGAAAGCCCGCCCCGTACTCGATGCGGGGTTGTGATGCCAAAGCCGCGCTGAACAAGCTTCTTTGCGCGATGTCACGTCGCCCGAGCGCGCCGCCCCGATAATACCACAAAGTCAACATGTATCCGCCGTGGCTTCATAACTGATGTGAAAGCTCGGTGGGATCAAGATTACACGCCTGGAAATATCGAGACATAATTCAATGCCGTTGCGATCACGCCTTCGATCGTGGCCTTGCGATGCCCGGAAAAGTGTCGGCTGAAGATGCGGCTGATCCGGTGGGCAATTCACGAGTTCGATCAAAGGCTGCGCGACATCCGTTCCGATGTTCCGCTGCGGCGAGCGGCAGCTTTCGGCCTGATCTGCTCGATAGCGCTTTCTGCGGCGGGATGTGCGACGATTTCTCCGCGCAACGTCTTGCCGCAAGCCGAAGCCAGCCAGATCGACCTTGAGGGATTTCACAATATCCGTTTCTGGGGCGATGCACCGGCGCGCGACATCGAAGCAACCGTCATGGCGGACGCGCCCAGGCCGGAATCGCGATCATCGCGGGCCTTGAATTTTCTCGCCATTTCCGGCGGCGCCGAAGACGGCGCCTTCGGCGCCGGCCTCCTGGTCGGCTGGAGCGATGCAGGCACGCGCCCGGCGTTCGATCTGGTCACGGGCGTCAGCTCCGGCGCGCTTATTGCGCCGTTCGCATTCCTCGGGCGCGAACATGACGGTCAGCTGCGCGAGATATTCACGAAATACGGAAGGAAGGATATCTTCGCCTACAACGTGCACGGGCTGATCGAGGGCTCTGCGTTGGCCGACGATGCCCCGCTGGCGCGGTTGATCGAAAAATATGTCGATGACGCCTTCATCCGGGAAATCGCCAGGGAACGGATCAAGGGTCGAATCCTGCTGATCGGCACTACCAATCTCGATACGCAACGGCCGGTGTTGTGGGACATGGGCCGGATCGCGATGAGCAACAATCGCGACGCGATCGTGCTGTTCCGCAAGATATTGCTGGCATCGGCGACGCTTCCCGGGGTGTTTGCGCCGGTTCGGATCCAGGTGCAGGTCGGCGGAAAGAATTACGACGAATTGCATGTCGACGGTGGCGTCACCCGGCAGGTG
>JBAVEE010000372.1:0-1605 GCA_049587575.1 Bradyrhizobium sp. | reverse complement strand
GGACCAATCCGGACATGGGCGTCCCGAGGCCAGCGAAGCGGTTTCGGGCTGCAACATACTGATTTTGCCGGTCTATGCCAGCGTTTTGCGGGCTCACTGATGGCCAAAGACGACACCCCTTCGCCATGGTGGTCCGCCGGCCGGTACGCCGACGTCAGGCCCTTTTTGGCGGCACGGAGCGCTGTCACCAGGGCGACGCGGGTCTGGTTCGACGAGCAGGGTTTTACCGAGGTCGAAACCGCCATTCTGCAGGTCTCGCCGGGCAACGAGACCCATCTGCACGCGCCGCGCACGGAACTTGTCGGCGCCGACGGCCAGCGCATGACGCGGTACTTGCGGACCTCGCCGGAATTCGCCTGCAAGAAATTGCTGGCCGCCGGGGAAACCAAAATATTCGAGTTTGCCCGGGTGTTTCGCGACCGCGAGCGCGGCCATCTGCATCTGCCCGAATTCACCATGCTCGAATGGTACCGGGCGAATGCCAGCTACGACGCCGTGATGGCCGATAGCATCGTTGTCATCGCCCACGCCGCGCAGGCGACCGGAATCGGGCGATTTTCGTTTCGCGGCCGGGTCGCCGACCCGTTTGCCGAGCCGGAGCTTTTGACGGTGGCGGCGGCATTCGAGCGCTTTGCCGGCATCGATCTGCTCGCCACCATCGCGGAGGGACAGGGCGATCGCGCAAGGCTGGCGGCGGCGGCCGGGCAGCGGGTGCGGATCACGGACGATGACACCTGGTCCGACATCTTCAGCAAGCTGCTGGTAGAGCATGTCGAGCCAAATCTGGGGCAGGGGCGTCTGACCCTGCTGTTTGAATATCCGGTCCCGGAAGCCGCGCTGGCGCGCGCCAAACCGTCTGACCCGCGCGTTGCCGAACGTTTCGAGGTTTACGCCTGCGGCGTCGAACTGGCCAATGGATTTGGCGAATTGACCGACGCGGAGGAGCAGCGCCGCCGGTTCACTTCAGCCATGGACGAAAAGGAGCGGCGCTATGGCGAGCGCTATCCGCTCGATGAGGACTTTCTTGCAGCCGTCGCCAGCATGCCGGAAGCAAGCGGCGTTGCGCTCGGCTTCGACCGGCTGGTGATGCTGGCGAGCGGCGCGTCGGGGGTCGATCAGGTGGTGTGGACGAAGCCTTCGGGTGACGCATGAGCCGCATCAATTTCAAGCCGATCGCGACGTTGCGCGAGCCCACCGAACTGGTCGGGCACGGCCTCGCGTCTGTCGCCGATCTTCCCGATCTGGAAAAAGTCGCGGCGCGCTATGCGGTGGCGGTGACGCCGGACGTTGCCGCATTGATCGACCCCGACGATCCCGACGATCCGATTGCGCGGCAATACATCCCAAGCGCCGAGGAGTTGGTGGCGCAGCCGAACGAGACGCCCGATCCGATCGGCGATGACGCGCATTCGCCGGTCTCCGGTATCGTGCATCGCTATCCGGACCGGGTGCTGTTCAAGCTGGTTCACGTCTGCGCGGTGTATTGCCGGTTCTGCTTTCGCCGGGAAATGGTCGGACCGGGCAAGGCGTCCGCGCTCTCGCGGGGCGCCTACGAGAATGCGCTGGCCTATATCCGCGCGCATCCCGAAATATGGGAAGTCATCC
>JBAVEE010000371.1:0-4596 GCA_049587575.1 Bradyrhizobium sp. | reverse complement strand
CTGTGCTGGCCCTTGTTGTCGGCGGTGCCGCGGCCATAGACCCGATTGCCGACCCTGGTGGTCCGCCAGGGATCGATGCCGTCGCGCCATTCACCGGCCATACCGTCGACGACGTCGCCGTGACCGTACATCAGGACGGTCGGCGCAGATGCGTTCTCGCGATACTCGGCCAGCAGGAAAGGCGCCTTCCCGCCGGGAGATTCGATCAGCTTCGTGGTGAAGTCGAGCCGAGAGAATGCCGGTTGCAGCTCCTCCGTCAGATAGGCGCGCAGCACGTCGCCCCGTTCGGCATTCTGGCTTTCCGTCCGATAGCTCACCCTGTTGTTGAGCTCTGCAAGGAATTCACCGGATTGAAACTGCCGATGGGCGTGGGCGATAGCCTCGGTTCGCGTCATGTCTTCCTTCTTGTTCCGCTCGCAGCATTTGATTTGTCACGTTACCGGGATACACCGCCGGCCGGAAGAGGTCGGGATTTGCCTTTTATAAGCCCGGCCAGAATGCAACAATTTCTGCCGATAGCCCGGCGTTCGACCGGGCGCCTCCCGGGAGAGCTCCATGAACACCATCCTTCGCGTCTCGGCTGTCTGTCTGCTGTTTGCAGGCTCCGCCCTGGCCCTGACCGGCGAGCGCATGGCGGAAATCCCGCTCGACAAGATGTCGGCCGCCCAGCGCAGCATTGCCGACGCCATCATGTCCGGACCGAGAAAGAGAATGAGCGGTCCCTTCAACGCCTGGCTGCGCAGCCCGGAACTGGCGGATCGGCTGCAAAAGGTTGGCGAATATGTCAGGTTCAACAGCTCGCTCGACAAGCGGGTCAACGAGATGGCGATCCTGATGACCGCGCAGGTCTGGGGCTCGCAATATGAATGGTACGCGCATGCTCCGCTGGCGCTCAAGGCGGGCCTCGATCCCGCCATCGTCGCCGCCATCGGCTCGGGGCGAAAACCCGACAACATGAAGGATGACGAGGCTATCGTCTGGGAGTTCACCACGCAGCTACGGCGCGATCACGGCGTCGACGATGCGACCTATGCCAGGGCACTGGAAAAATTCGGCGAAGCGGGCATCATGGATCTGGTCGCGGTGAACGGGTATTACGACGTCGTCTCGATGACGCTGAACGTCGCGCGCGTGGCGCCGCCGCCGGAGGCGCAAGTGCCCTTCAAACAGGCGGGCCGGTAGTTTTCTGTCTTTGCTATTGCCGTGCTGCAGCGTTGAAAGTCGTCAGCTCATGAAAAAAGAAATCCGGCTCAACGCCTTCGCCATGAACTGCGTCGCGCATCAATCACCGGGGCTGTGGACCCATCCGCGCGACCGCACCGCCGAATATAACCGGCTGCCCTACTGGATCGATCTGGCCAGGACGCTGGAACGGGGACGGTTCGACGGTCTTTTCCTGGCGGACGTGCTCGGCGTCTACGACGTCTTCGGCGGCAGCCCGGACGCGGCGCTGCGCAACGCCGCGCAAACCCCCGCCAACGATCCCCTGCTGCTGATCCCGGCGATGGCCGCGGTCACCGAGAATCTCGGTTTCGGGGTGACCTCCAATCTCTCCTACGAGCCGCCCTATACGTTCGCGCGGCGGATGTCGACGCTCGACCATCTCACCGAGGGACGGGTCGGCTGGAACGTCGTGACCGGCTATCTCGACAGCGCGGCCAAGGGCGCCGGCAAGGACAAGCAGACCGCGCATGACGACCGTTACGAAGTCGCCGACGAATATATGGAAGTGGTCTACAAGCTCTGGGAAGGAAGCTGGGAAGACGACGCAGCGCTGCGCGATCGCGCGCACGGCATTTTCGCGGATCCGTCGAAGGTGCATCGCATCCGGCACGAGGGAAACAATTATCGGCTCGACGCCATTCACCTCTGTGAGCCGTCGCCGCAACGCACCCCCGTGCTGTATCAGGCCGGCACCTCGCCGCGCGGACGGCAGTTTGCGGCTCAGCATGCCGAATGCGTCTTCATGTCGGGACCATCGGCCAAAATCATCGCGCCACGCGTCGCCGCCATTCGCGGACTCGCCGCGAAGGCTGGGCGCAATCCGGCCGAAATCCTGATGTTCAGCATGTTCACCATCATTCTCGGCCGAACCGAAGCCGAGGCCAAGGCCAAATACGCCGACTATCGCAGCCACATCAGCCCCGAGGGTGCCCTGACCTTGATGTCCGGCTGGACCGGCGTCGATTTCTCGACCTACGATCTCGACCAAGAGGTTCGCCACGTCGAGAATGACGCCGGCCGCAGCGCGATGGACAACATCACCCGCGCCGATCCCGACCGGGTCTGGACCGTGCGCGAGGTCGCCCAGCATGTCGGCATCGGCGGCATCGGACCAGTCGCGGTCGGCACGCCCGAGCAGGTCGCCGACGCGATCGAGGCCTGGTTCGACCAGACCGACGTCGACGGCCTGAATGTCCCGTTTGCGGTTTCGCCCGGCGATTTCGAGGATATCGCCGACATGCTGGTGCCGGAGCTGGTAAAGCGCGGGCGTTACAAGACCGCGTACAGCGAAGGAACCCTGCGCGAAAAACTGTTCGGCGCCGGTCGCGCGCGGCTCGCCGCGCCGCATCCGGCCGTGCAGTACCGGCCGGGCGTTTCGGCGAAGGCGACGGAGTAACCATTTCCTGTCATTTCGAGGAGCCAACGGGTCGCGCGAATGCGCGCCCGATGACAGGCTCCGCGACGAAGCGATCCAGAGCCACTTTGCCGCGCTGTCGATCGCTTCGCTACGCTCGCAATGACGGCGTCAAACCGTGCCGTCCACCATCACCTCGATCAGCTTCGCACCGGGCCGCCTGAAGGCTGACGAAAGCGTCGCCTTCAAATCCCGGGCGTCGGTGATCCGCGTCGCCTCCAGCCCGAGCGATCTGGCCATGCCGGCAAAATCGACGGGCGGGTCGGCAAAGTCCATGCCGACATAATGGTCGTCGCCATGGAACGCGAGCAGTCGTTGCTTGATGATGCGGTAGCCGCCATTGTTGGCGATCACCACCGTCAGCGGCAGCTTGTGATGCGCCGCGGTCCACAGCGACTGGATCGAATACATCGCGCTGCCGTCGCCGGAATAACACACCACCGGCCGATCGGGATTGGCGAGGCTCGCGCCGACGGACGCCGGCAGTCCCCAGCCGATGCCGCCTGACGCCAGCGCGTGATAACAAAAGCGATCACGGTGCGGCCGCAGCGCCAGCATCTGCCGCGAGGAAGTCAGTCCCTCGTCGACAAGAATGGCATTGTCGGGCATCGCCTCGACCACCCTTAGCGCCAGATAATCCGGATCGATCGGCGAGCGGTCATTTGCCTTCGAGATTTGCTCGACAAGCGTTGCGCGCCGCGCCGTCCAGTTCTTCGGCGCCAGCGCCGCAATCCCCTGTCTGGCACGGACCTCAAGGGCTGCGCCGCCGGCGGATTTCAACGCCGGCACCAGCACGCGCAGGGTTTCCCTGACGTCGGCCTTCAGCGCGATCTCCGCGCCGTAATTCTTGGCGAGGTCCCATTCGACGAGGCCGATCTGCACGATCGGCAGTCCCTCGGGCAGCGGGTCGACCTCGCTATGCACCGACATCCGCAAGGGGTCGGCACCGAGCACGATCATGAGATCGTAGGGCGACAGCACTTCGCGGACCTGCGGTTGCGAACGCGACAGCGCGCCCATGAAGCTCGGGCTTTCCGACAGGAAATGCGCGCCATAAGGCGTCGACTGCTGAAAGGCGGGACAGCCGAGCGCTGCGGCCAGCGAAGCGGCCTCCTGCAGCGCATCGCTCTTGACGATCTCGTCGCCGGCGACGATGACGGGCCGCTCGGATCTCAGGATGCGCGCCGCCAGCGCCTTGAGCGCCTCGTCGGAAGGTTTGACGCGGGCATCGACGCGGGTCGAGCGGCCGAGCTCGATGCCGGCTTCCGAATTGAGGATATCGCCCGGCAACGAGATGAACACCGGTCCGGTCGGCGGCGTGGTCGCGATCTTGGCGGCGCGCCGCACGATCCGCGGCAGGTCCTCCAGCCGCGTCACCTCGACCGCCCATTTCACCAGCGGCTCGGCCATCCGGACCAGTGGGCCGTACAGCAGCGGCTCCATCAGCCCGTGGCCCTGCTCCTGCTGGCCGGCGGTCAGGATCATCGGCGTGCCCGTGAATTGCGCGTTGTAGAGCGAGCCCATCGCGTTGCCGAGCCCGGGCGCGACATGGACGTTGCAGGCGACGAGCCGGCCCGACGCCCGGCTGAAGCCGTCGGCGATGGCGACCACCAGGCTCTCCTGCATCGCCATCACATAGGTGAGGTCGGGATGATCCTTCAGCGCATGCATGATCGGCAGTTCGGTAGTGCCGGGATTGCCGAACAAATGCGTAATGCCCTCGTCCTTCAGGAGGGCGAGGAACGCCGAGCGCCCGGTGATGCGATTCTTCATGTCTCCTCCTGCCCGCGGCTATTGGCCTGCGGGTTTTCGGCATCATGACTGATCCGGGACGGTGAGATCAAGGAAGGCCGCTCATGGCTGCCCTGCGCGGAGAAACGCGGCGCGATTGCTGCCGATCAAACCATTCCATCGCGATCGGCCGGTTTCCCTTTTTTCGAGCGCTGCCAGACCACGCC
>JBAVEE010000370.1:0-3398 GCA_049587575.1 Bradyrhizobium sp. | reverse complement strand
GCCGCGGCCTGATCGGCGAGCCGGCGCATCACGGTGGCGTGCAAGGTCCGGACCCGCAGCGCGGCGCGCAGACGCGCCATCAGACGATCCGGACCGCCTCCGGCCTGCGAGAACGGGATGGCGTTTTCGGGCAACGCTATCCTGGGATCAATGGCGATCAGGGGAACATAAGGCTGCCGCGCGGCGATCTGTTTCGCGAGCGGCTCGAAGTCCGGTTCGGCGGTATCGGACATCTCGACAAGGACGGCGGCCGGCTGCAGCTGCGCCACCGCGCGCGACGCGTCGGCCCATGTCGCATCGATGACCGGAAACATCTGCGCATCGTTCAGCGCCGCCGCGAATACCGGCTGTCTGGCGGTCGACACGACGACGATCGGGCCTTGCAGGGACATCAGGAACTCGGATCAGCGTGCTTCGATCGGAGCCGCGATCCTAGTTCGCCGGTCTTAATGCCGCGTCAACGCAAGCCTTCGATTTCCGTTAGACCGGCTGGACCCGATCGCGAAAGGCTTCCACCATCAGGGGATTAAGCCCGAGTTCGTTGAGGGCTTCGCGGCCCCGGGCATTGTCCTGGGCACGTCCGGCCAAGCGGTAACCGCTTAGCCGGTCCGGCAATGCGGTCAGCAGCGCGCCTTGTCCCAGCCGCTTGGCCCATTCCTGCAGATCCTGCGACAGAAACCGATAACCGCCGACCGCCACGATTCCCGAAGGCGGCGAGGTGATGCAGATCGCCCCGGTCGAGCGGTCGAGCCGCGCCGCATAGCCGGTGTCGACGTAATCGCGCGACGGCTGTGGCACCAGCGAGTCGCTCGCCGGCGGCGCAGGTGCGTAAGCCGCCACGACTACCATCGGCCCCCGCAAAGCCAGAGTTCCCCCCGGGGTCAGGAGGGCTTCGCCGGCAATCGATGTCCCGGGGACGTCGCGCGGCGCGCCGTGCGGGCCGGGCATAATTGGCGCCGGGCCTCCATCGGTGGTTCGGCAGGCGCCGAATAATCCGGCTTCGCCGAACAGGTAGACGTCTGTGAGGAGCGCCTGTTCGCAGGTCCAAAGCGGACTCGATGCGACCTGTTCCGGCGTGCGCCAGAGGCCGATCACATGGCGCAGCGTCGGCAGGCGCGACGGCATATCCATCTCCGAAAGCCGCAACGCCATCGGCGCGGGTGCGACCAAGGTATCGCAGCCATCATCGTTGATCTGCCGCTCAAGCACGTCGTCGTCGAACGGATGATGCAGCGCCAGCGTTCCCCCGGACAGCAGCCAGACGACAAGCGACGAGGTCAGCCCCGCGAATGACGAAGGCGTGAATGCCGACATCACGCTTGCCCCCTGTGGGAACCGGCTTTCGAGGAAGACCGCCAGTCCGCCGGCGATCAGATTCAGGTGCGTGCGCGGCACCGCGCGAAAACCGTCGGAGGTCACGTCGAATGTGATGAGCGCAGCCCTGCGGCCGTCCTGTGTGACGGCGCGCGTGGTCGCCGATCCACTCGTCAAGGCGACGTCGAGCGAGGCCATTCCTTCCGGCAGGTCATCCCCGAAGCCGCAGACGTGACGGATCGAGAAGGCCTCGGCCGCGGCGTTCATGGCGAGGTCGGCATGGTTGACGCCGTCGATGCTGCTGGTGGTCACGATAGCTCGCGCGCCTGTACGATTGAGCGCCACCGTCAATTCCGCCTGCCGCCAGAGCTGCGGCAGCAGGGCGACGATCAACCCGGCCCGAAGGGCGGCAAGCACCGTCAGCATGAATTCGACGGTATTCGGCAACTGGATCCCGATAACCGAATTGACCGGCAAACCAGCGTCGATGAAGTGAGCCGACAGCGCCGAGATGGCTCGATCGGCCTGCGCGAAGGTCAGGCGTTTGGGCGCCTGGCCCGTGATGCGCTGCTTGTTCAGCGGATCGAGCAATGCCGGCGCATCCGGCTGCCGCGCCAGGATCCGGCGAAACAATCCATCGAGCGTCGGGGATACGTTGGTCTGGATCACTGGATCACTTGGGTTGAGGGACAGGGCGGTGCCACCAGGTCTCCGGAAGATACCCCGTCAAGGCGGTGGCTTCAGGACGTTCTATCCGATTCCAGCGGGCGATCCATTGCTCTTGAACGTTAAAAAGCGGGATGGCGTAAAACCCGGACATCAGCGTGCGGTCCAGCGCGCGCACCGCCGAGACGAAGGCGCGATGGTCCCGCGCCGCCAGCATGGCGGCAATCATCGCATCGACGGCGTGGTCTTTGGCGCCCATGTAGTTTCGGCTGCCCTGATTGTCCGCAGCCTCGCTTCCCCAATAGAAAAACTGCTCGTTGCCCGGCGAAAGCGACTGATCCCAGCGGTTCTGGATCATGTCGAAATCGAAGCCGAGACGGCGTTGATCGAATTGGACGGCGTCCATCGCCCGTACCGATGCCTTGATGCCCGCGCGCTTGAGGTCGCGCGCAAAGGCGAGGGCTATGCGTTCCTGATCGCGGGTAGTCACCAGAATTTCGAAGGTGAGGGGCGCCCTGGTCGAACGCTGCCGCAACACGGTGCCGTCGAGGTCGTAGCCCGCCTGCGACAGCAAATTCAGCGCGCTGCGCAGCGTGGCGCGATCGCGGCCCGAGCCGTCGGTGACGGGAAGGCGGTAGCTGCCATTGAGAATGTCGGCCGGGATCTGCGATACGAAGGGTTTCAGGAGCTCGCGCTCGCGCTCGTCGGCGGCGCGGCCGTACGCCGACAATTCGGAACCCGCAAAGTAGCCCGCCGAACGGCCGTAGAGCCCAAAGAAGTAATTCCGGTTGATCCATTCGAAATCGAACAGCAGCGTCAACGCCTGGCGTACGCGGATGTCGGAAAACATCGGCCGTCGCGTGTTGAAGACGAGGTATTCGGACGGCTGCGGCGTTCCGGTCTTGATAGTGTCGCGGATCACCTCGCCGCTGCGGGCAGCCGGAAAATCATATCCGTCGTGCCAGCGCAGCGGTTCGGTCTCGACACGGAAGTCGTAAAGGCCGCGCTTGAAGGCCTCGAACCGGCCGTTGGCCTCGCGATAGAAGTCGAGCCTGATCTCGTCGAAATTCCACAAGCCCCTGTTGACCGGGAGGTCGCGTCCCCAATAGTTGGGGTTGCGCGTCAGCGTCACGCTCGCGCCGGGGTTCACGGCGCTGATACGGTATGGCCCGGAACCGATCGGAGCCGTCATCGAGGTCTCCTCGAAAGTCGCGACATCGACGGCATGCCGCGGCAATACCGGCATCAGGCCGAGGATCAATGGCAGTTCGCGATCCGGGGCGCCGCCAAAATCGAACCGCACGGTGAGCGGGTCGAGGGCTTCGGCCTTTGCGACTTTGGAATAATACTGGCGATGGTTGGGACGCCCTTTGTCACGCAGCAGGGCCCACGAGAACAGAACGTCCTCGGCAGTGACC
>JBAVEE010000369.1:0-4953 GCA_049587575.1 Bradyrhizobium sp. | reverse complement strand
GACGGTCGTTGGCCCAATATCGACGTCTCCGATCCGATCGACCTGCTAAACTACGCAATCGAAGAGCTTGGACATTCGCAAGCCGAACTCGCTGATCTGCTTGGCTCCCGATCACGTGCGTCCGAATTGTTAAATCGGCGGCGTCCTTTGACGGTCGAGATGATTCACAAGATCAGCGAAGCGTGGAAGATTCCGGCCGATCTTCTTGTGAAGCCGAGCCGGGTTGCCGCCTGAACCGCGGGGTTACTTCCCCGCCGTTTTTTGTGGGCCGGCGCCGGCATCAAGCCCGACGGTCCGGCCTGCGAAGCCGGCGACGTCGAAATAGCGCTGCGACAACACGCGCTGATATTTCACGACGGTCTGCAGGCCGTTCGCCGCGCGCCTGGAAACGATGGTTCCGCCGGCAGCCCTCGGGACGACACCGTTCGGCAAGGCCTCCGACATCACCCGGCCCTTCAATACGCCCGCGCCGGCCGGGCGCAATCCCAGGAGTTGGGCGATGGTCATGCCGACATCCGCATTGCTGACCGGCAACGGATCGGTGTAGCCGGCTTTGAAATCAGGTCCGATCGCCGCCATGAAATTCAAGGTGTCGCCGCGGCCGAAACTGCCGTGCATGCCCTGGCCCTGACGCAGCACCGTGTCGGCGACCTCGACCGAACAATTGGTCGGTTCGCCGCATCCCTCCACGTAGGAACGGAAATTGACCACGATCGACGGGGTGGGGGTCACTGCCGCGCCCTTGAGGGCGATCTGCGACATTGGCAATGTGCCGGGAAAGCGCCCGAGCTTGTCATCGACAAACAGTCCGCTGACATAGTCCTGCTCCAGCAACGCTTTGATGGTGCGCTTCGCCAGCTTCCTGTCCCGGTTCGGCAGGTAGAGCAGGTCCGATCCGCCATTGGTGGCCACCACCAGATCGGGTTTTGCCGGGTCCTGTCCCAGGAGGCCGTTTCCGGCCTTCGGATGGGCGGTTCCCGCCACCCGCGCGTTCTTGTCGTTGGGGTCGAACAGCGGCAGATCGAGCGCCTTGGCGAGATCAATGGCCAGAAAGCCCATCGGCAAGAAATCCTTCGGCGTGTCGCCATAGCTGACTTTCGCCGCCGGACTGGTCTTGCTCGCCTTTGAGATCGTCGAGAAACCGTGATCGGAAGCGACGATGATGTTGGTACTGGCGGCGAGGCCGAGATCGTCGAGCGCCTTGCGCAACTGCGCCAGGTTGTTGTCGGCATTTTTGATGCCGGCGAGCGAGGTGGGGCCGTTGATGCCGGGCGTCACGGTGTTGAGGCTGTCGCCATTGTTGTGCTGGCTGCCGTCGGGATCGCGCGACCAGAACACCAGCACGAACGGCTTGTCGCGCGCCTTGAACATCGGCAGCACGACCTTGGCGGCGACATCCGCGAAATAAGCCTGCTGCGCTGTATTAGGCGCCAAGGTACCGGGTGTTTTGGCATCGCCGGCCTTGCCGTTGTCGCCACGCGAAGGCGTGGCAAGCGGAAGGCCGGCCTTGGCCAAGGCGGCTTTCATTTCGTCGGAAAGCGGGACGCCGTTGCTGCCGCCGGTGGCGTCGTCAATCACGATTGAATGCAAGCCATCGGCGCCGGTCTTGTCGGTGTGATCGAAAATAAGGGTAGGGCCGAGCTTGCCGAGCGCGGCCGTGCTGAAGCCCCTGGCGCGCGCCATCTTCAGCACGGTTTCCTCGTTCAGATAGTCGCCGCCGAAATGCTTATCGAGGTCGAGGATCACCGGATCGATCTCGAGGAAGGGCGTGACAGTGCCGTCCATGGGGCCAACGGGATATCCGGTATAGATCGTGTTCGAGAAGTCGCCGGTATCGCCGAGGTAGTGACCGGTCGCCATCGCCGAGGCGTTGGCGGTGGTAAAGGTCGGAAACAGGGAATGGGAGTTCTTGAAATTGACGCCGGTGTCGCGGACCGCGGCCATCGCGGGCGCCGTCTCGGTCGTCACGATTCGCCCGCGCAATCCGTCCGGGACGAACAGGATGATGTTATGCGGCGCGCCGTTTTGCGCCAATGCCGTGCCGGCGGAGGCTAACATCAGGCCAGCAGCAGACAGCCTTACGACCGAGCGGCGCATGAAAATCTCCTCCAGGATCCGGATTTGCGGCAGATCGCCGTCGCCTCTGTCCAGGTTTGCGAGGCGACGGAATTGTTACATCCGTTGCCGGACCATTGTCCGACAATTATAGGCCTTGCGAAATCCGGCGGCCTTGGCATCGTCCTCGGAACAGAACCAGCGATCCGGTTTTGTCAGTGCAGGATAGCTGCGGCACGCCTGCAGGTGATAAATGCCCAAATTGCCGGTGACACGCGCCCGCAAGGCAAACTTGCCCTTGATGCTGCAACCTGGCGGCATCGCGGGATATTCGGGGAATAGCACCTCGCGTATTTCGCGATCCTTGTCAGCCCGGCACGCCCCGCCCAGCAAGGCGCCGTCCCTTTTTCCACCGCGGAATTCCTGCGGCGCTGCAAAGCAGCCCTTCCAAAGTCCCCGGCGGTTGTCTTTCGCACCGGCTTCATCCTGCTTGAATCGCCCTTTTGCGGCGGGCTCGGAATTCAAGGCAAAGCCCTGGCGGACGAGGATCTGGTTGAGGCTTATGGCTTCGCCCTCGACGGTGCAGATGCCGATATGCCGGTTCTTGGTGGTGGCGTCAGTGCCGAGGTCGTCACAGTGGACCTTGCGCCCTCCGATCAGGCTGGCCAGGTGATCGCGCGCGTCGACGCCGCAACTCCAGCTGTCGGCGTGGTCATCGATGCACATCTGGTCAAATGCCGGCGCGTCGATGCCGGCGAGCCGGTAGGTCGCATCGGCGAGTTCAAGGGTGCCGCCGTCCCTGACGATCGGGCTGGCGGCGAAGCTTTGGCCGGCTGCGAAAATCGCCAGTATCAGGATAAACCAACGCATTAATCGTAAGGCTCTTGCGGTGAGAAGGCGCGACGGGGCGGGGGAACACGATAACTGCATTTTATGGTACGGGTGAAGGCCCGGCCAAACTGTGTCCGGCGGGTCTTTGCGGGGCGAGCCCCGATGGGCCCAGCGCGCGACGGCTGCCGGAGAATCGGTTTTCGGGCATATCAGCCGTTGCCTCGCCCTGGTTTTGCTGTACGACGGAATTGTTACGTCCGTCCCCGCGTGCCAGATTGCGGGGGCGGTCCCGCCCCAGAGGTTGCAAGTAAGCCAGCATATGTTCAAACGAATTCTGATCGCAAATCGCGGCGAGATCGCCTGCCGGGTCATCAAAACTGCCCGCCGTATGGGGATTGAGACTGTCGCGGTCTATTCCGAAGCCGACCGCGACGCCCTTCACGTCGAAATGGCCGACCATGCGGTCCTGATCGGACCGCCGGCCGCCGCCGAAAGCTATCTGTTGATCGACAAGATCGTCGAGGCCTGCCGCAAGACCGGCGCGGAAGCCGTGCATCCCGGTTACGGATTTCTTTCCGAGCGCGAGGCCTTTCCGCGGGCGCTTGCCCAGGCCGGCATCGTCTTCATCGGCCCCAATCCCGGCGCGATCGCCGCGATGGGCGACAAGATCGAGTCCAAGAAAGCCGCGGCGAAGGCCGATGTGTCGACCGTGCCGGGGCATCTCGGCGTAATCGAGGACGAAAGGCACGCCGTGAAGATCGCGGACGCGATCGGTTATCCCGTCATGATCAAGGCTTCTGCCGGCGGCGGCGGCAAGGGAATGCGGATCGCCTATTCGACTTCCGAAGTCGCCGAAGGATTTGGTCTTGCCAGGGCCGAAGCCAAAGCCTCGTTCGGCGACGACCGGATCTTCATCGAGAAATTCATCGTCGATCCGCGCCACATCGAAATCCAGGTGCTCGGCGACAAGCACGGCAACGTGATTTATCTCGGCGAGCGCGAATGTTCCATCCAGCGCCGCAATCAGAAGGTGATCGAAGAGGCGCCGTCGCCACTGCTCGACGAGACCACCCGCCGCAGGATGGGCGAACAGGCAGTCGCGCTTGCGAAAGCGGTGAACTACGATTCCGCGGGCACCGTCGAATTCGTCGCCGGCCAGGACAAGAGCTTCTACTTCCTGGAGATGAACACGCGGCTGCAGGTCGAGCATCCCGTGACCGAGCTGGTTACGGGAATCGATCTGGTCGAACAGATGATCCGGGTGGCCGCGGGCGAAAAACTGGCGCTCAAGCAAAAGGACGTGAGGCTGACGGGATGGGCGGTGGAATCGCGGGTCTATGCCGAAGATCCGTTCCGCAATTTCCTGCCGTCGATCGGGCGGCTGGTGAAATACCGCCCGCCGGCCGAGAGCCGCGTGGACGGCATCACCGTCCGCAACGACACCGGCGTGCAGGAAGGCGGCGAGATCTCGATCTATTACGATCCGATGATCGCCAAGCTGGTGACGCATGCGCCCTCGCGCGCCGCCGCCATCGAGGCGCAGGCGACCGCGCTCGATTCATTCTACATCGACGGCATCCGCCACAATATCCCGTTCCTGTCGGCCTTGATGCTTCATCCGCGCTGGCGCGAGGGCAAGCTTTCGACCGGGTTCATCGCGGAGGAATTTCCGAAGGGGTTCGCGGTTCGCATCCCCGAAGGCGAGATCGCGCGCCGGCTGGCCTCCGTAGGTGCTGCGATCGATCACGTGCTCGGCGAACGCAAGCGGCAGATTTCCGGCCAGTTGACCGGCCGGCCGGTGCAGCGCGAGCGCCGCCGCGCAGTGTGGCTGGACCGCGCCGAAATTCCGCTCGACGTCGCCCGCGCGGCCGACGGCATCGCAGTGCGCTTTATCGGGGCCGACGGCACGCTCGGCAATCCGCACCTTCTGGTTTCGCCCTGGACGCCGGGCGATTCCGTCTGGCAGGGCACCGTCGACGGTCATCCGGTGGCGATGCAGGTACGCCCGATCCCCAACGGATTCCGGCTCGCGCATCAGGGCTATGAAGTCGCCGTCAACGTCTTCAC
>JBAVEE010000368.1:0-2510 GCA_049587575.1 Bradyrhizobium sp. | reverse complement strand
ACCGCGGGCGCGGCAACCGTGCTCGCGGCAAGGCCGATGCCGCCGACTTTAAGGAACTCACGACGTTTCATGCGCTTCCCCTCTGTTTGTGCCGATCGCTCGACGAGGGACAACGATCTTGAGTGTCGCTTTTTGTTTCGCCGACGGCTGGCGTTGAACGGAGATTGCGGAATGCAATCCCGGACCGTGGTCAGGATGACCAATCAGGCCGGGGGATTCAAGGGTGGCGTACCGTTACGCAGTTGCGAGAAGCGCTATGAACTCGCTTTATCGGGCCGCGCCGAACGTCGCTTCCATCGCTCGCCGGGTCTTGACCGTCTCGTTGTTCGCATCGATCTCGACGTCGCTCCAGCGCACCACCGTGCCATGGGTGATGTCGTGCTTCAGCTTCACCCCGTGCGCGAGCCCGATCGGCAGCGCGCCGGCCTCAAGGCTGGCCGCTGCCGGCATCAGTTTGCCCCATACCGTATAGCCGCCTTCGCCGTCGAGTATTTCACCGGCGCGCAAGCTTCGCTTGGCCACCGCGGCAACGTCGCCGCGGAAACCGTGAGGCTGCCCGGTGGGTTCGCCGCGCAGCGCCGCGGATAGAACCGAGATGTTCAGCTCGAGCCCGATCAGATGATAGGGTTTGTACATCGCCGCATAGCGGCCGCTGGAATCCGTCTTCAGCCCATATTGCCTGAAACAATCGGCGGCATAGTCGTTCGGCGCTTCCAGCACGACGTAGACGCCCCAGCGCAGATCGCGGAAAACCGGGCGCCCGTCGCGCTCGAGCGACGACACCACTTCCACCAGGCCAGCCTTCTCCAGCACGCCGCCCTTGTCGTGCGGCCGCATCACGTGCGGCAGATCGTCGACGCCGCAGGGCGGAAACTTCAGCCCGTCGGCCGGAACCTGCAACCCCGTCGCATTGGCGATCGCCGCCATCTCGATCGCCGATTTGGTGCCGTCGAGAAACGAGTTGAACATTTGCGGGTTCATGCCGGCCGACTGGGCCTCCTCCGCCGTCAGCCCGTAATGGCCCCAGACGCCAGCCGGCGTCACATCATGATATGCCGGCAGGTATTTGGTTCCCTTGCCGGCGGCGACCACGCGAAAGCCCGTGGCGCGCGCCCAGTCGACCATCTCGGCGGTGAGCGCCGGCTGGTCGCCATAGGCCAGCGAATAGACCACGCCGGCGTTGCGCGCTTCCTCGGCAAGCAGCGGCCCCGCCAGCACGTCGGCCTCGACATTGACCATGACGATATGCTTTCGGTGCGTAATCGCCGCGCGGGCATGCCTGATGCCGGCGGCGGGATTGCCGGTGGCTTCCACGATCACTTCAATATTGCCCGAGGTCGCTTTGGCTGCGTCGGCCGTGAATGCGGTTGCCGCGATCCGCGCGGAATCCCAGCCGACGGTCCGGCAGGCTTCGCGCGCGCGTTCCGGATCGAGATCGACAATCACGGGCACCTCCAGCCCCGGCGTATGCGGCACCTGCGACAGGAACATCGAGCCGAACTTGCCGGCGCCGATCAGCGCGACGCGGACCGGCTTGCCGGCGGCGCGGCGGGCGTTGAGAAGGTGAGAGAGGTTCATGGGAGGAAGATCCGGATTTAGTCATTCCGGGACACGCGTCTTCGCGTGGACCCGGAATCCTGAGGTGATTGGCGTGAGATTCCGGGTTCGCGTCTCCGACGCGCCCCGGAATGACGGGGCGAGGCTCTACTCCGCGGCCTGGCGCTGGGCGCGCGCGAGCTGGAGCAGCGCGTCGTCCTCGACGGTCTGGATCGGGGTGAAATCCCGATGGGCGATGTATTCCGGCCGCGTGGGCTTGCGGATGTAATTCGAGACCGCATTCAGCGTCAGATAAACGATCTTGCGCGGATAGGGAGTGATGTTGCCGGCCGAGCCGTGCACCAGGTTGCCGTGGAACATCAAAAGGCCGCCGGCCTTGCCGGTCGGGGCGACGATGCCGCCTTCCCTGACCAGCCGCGTCACGGTTTCCTCGTCCAGCGTCCACAGCGGATAGGAGGTGGTCGCAAGGTCGTGCGAGGCCTTGAGGTCGCCGGCGTGCTGGCTCCGCGGCACCAGCATCAGGGGCCCGTTGATCGGCATCACCTCGTCGAGGAAAATCGCGATGTTCATCGCGCGCGGCTGTAGCATGCCGTCGTCGCGCTTCCAGGTGCCGTAGTCCTGATGCCACTGCCAGACGTCGCCGGTGAAGGCCGATTTGGCGTTGATCTTGTATTGGTGCATGTAGACCTTCTCGCCGAAGATCTGCTCCACCGGATCGATCATGCGGGGATGGGCGCCGAGCAGGCGGAACGCCTCGTTGTAGAGATGGGCGGCAAAGGCGGTGCGCGGGGCGCCGCTCTTTTCGCGCCATACCTCCGGCCGCTTTGTGTCGTAGATGCCTTCCGCCTCGCGCGCCAGCAGGGTGACCTCTTCAGGGCTGAACAGTTCCGGCAGAAACAGCCAGCCTTCCCGGTTGAAGTCATCGATCTGTTGCTGGATCAATCTCATGGCGG
>JBAVEE010000367.1:0-2839 GCA_049587575.1 Bradyrhizobium sp. | reverse complement strand
GGCCGGCACCGCGGAATTTCTCCGCCAGCGCCAGCAGCCGCTCGGAGGCGTCCCCCCTCCCTTTCCCTCCCCCGCTTGCGGGGGAGGGTTGGGAGGGGGCGCGGTTGAGCACCACGTCCTCGCAGGCCTCGCGCAATTCCGGATCGAGGTCGTCGTAGACCGCCATCTGCCCGGCATTGACGATGCCCATATCCATACCCGCCTTGATGGCGTGATAGAGGAACACCGAGTGCATCGCCTGCCGCACTGGCTCGTTGCCGCGGAACGAGAACGACAGGTTCGAAACGCCGCCGGAGACGTGCGCGTATGGAAGATTGGTGCGGATCCAGCGCACAGCCTCGATGAAGTCGACGCCGTAATTGTTGTGCTCCTCGAGCCCGGTGGCGATCGCGAAGATATTGGGGTCGAAGATGATGTCTTCCGGCGCGAAGTCGAGCCGGTTGACGAGGATGTCGTAGGCGCGCTTGCAGATCTCGGTCTTGCGCGCGAACGTATCGGCCTGGCCGGCCTCGTCGAACGCCATCACCACCACGGCGGCGCCATGTCGCCGCGCGATTGTGGCCTCGTGGATGAATTTCTCCTCGCCTTCCTTCATCGAGATCGAATTCACCACCGGCTTGCCCTGGACGCATTTCAGGCCGGCTTCGATGACGTTGAATTTCGAGGAATCGACCATCACCGGGACGCGGGCGATATCCGGCTCGGCGGCGACGAGGTTGAGGAAGGTGACCATCGCCTTCTCGGAATCGAGCAGCCCTTCGTCCATGTTGACGTCGATGATCTGCGCGCCGTTCTCGACCTGGTCGCGCGCCACCTGCAACGCCGCGGTAAAATCGCCCGCGGTGACCAGCTTGCGGAATTTCGCGGATCCCGTGACGTTGGTGCGCTCGCCGACATTGACGAAGGGGATCTCGGGCGTCAGCTCGAAGGGCTCCAGCCCCGAGAGCCGCAGCCGCGGCTCGATCGCCGGGATCGTGCGCGGTTGATGGGGGGCTACGGCCGCGGCGATCGCCGCGATATGGTCGGGCGTGGTGCCGCAGCAGCCGCCGACGATGTTGACGAGGCCGGCGGAAGCAAACTCGCCGATCAGGCGCGCCATATATTCCGGGCTCTCGTCATACTGGCCGAATTCGTTGGGCAGGCCGGCGTTGGGATAGGCGCATACCAGCGTGTCGGCGACGCGGCCGATGTCGGCGATGTGCGCGCGCAAATCTTCGGCGCCGAGCGCGCAGTTGAAGCCGATCGTAATCGGTCTTGAGTGGCGCACCGAATTCCAGAACGCCTCGGGGAGTTGCCCCGACAGCAGGCGGCCGGATTTGTCGGTGATGGTGCCGGAGACCATCACGGGCACGTCGATGCCGCGTTGCTCGGCGATTTCGGCGATGGCGTAGAGCGCGGCCTTGGCGTTGAGGGTGTCGAAGATGGTCTCGACCAGCAGCAGATCGGCGCCGCCGTCGAGCAGGCCGTTGATCTGCTCGCCATAGGCGGCGCGCAGATCGTCGAAGGTGACGGCGCGGTAGCCGGGATTGGACACGTCGGGCGAGATCGATGCGGTGCGGTTGGTCGGGCCGATCGCGCCCGCGACAAAGCGGGGCTTGCCGTCCTCGGCGCTCACCCGTTCGGCGGCGGCGCGCGCCAGCCGCGCGCCTTGCAGGTTGAGTTCATAGGCGAGGTCCGACATCTCGTAATCGGCCTGCGCGATCGAGGTCGAGGAAAAGGTGTTGGTGGCGACGATGTCGGCGCCGGCGCGCAGATATTCGGCGTGGATATCCTCGATCGCCTTCGGCTGGGTCAGGATCAACAGGTCGTTGTTGCCCCTGACGTCGCGGTGGAAATCCGCAAACCGTTGCCCGCGAAACGCCGCCTCGTCATATTCGAGCCCCTGGATCATGGTGCCCATGGCGCCGTCGAGCACCAGGATGCGCTCGCGGGCCGCCGCGAGCAAAGCGGTTCGTTTGGCAGAGACAGGTATGGTCATCGATCAGGCGGCTTTCTGTGCGCCCGAGGGGCGAATGCCGAGCAAATGGCAGATCGCGAACACGAGGTCCGCGCGGTTCATGGTGTAGAAGTGAAAGGTGTCGACGCCGTGCTTGGCCAGTTTCTGCACTTGTCCCGCGGCAACCGTGGCCGCCACCAGCTTGCGGGTCTCGGCGTCGTCGTCGAGGCCTTCGAATTTCGCAGCCAGCCAGTCCGGCACGCTGGTGCCGGCGCGGGTCACGAAGGATCTGGCCTGCTTGAAATTGTGCATCGGCATGATGCCGGGCACGATCGGAATGAAGATGCCGCGGGCGCGGACCCGGTCGAGATAGCGAAAATACAGGTCGTTATCGAAGAACACCTGCGTGATGGCGCGGGTCGCTCCGGCGTCGACCTTGGCCTTCAGCACATCGATGTCGGCATCGAAGTCAGGGCTTTCGGGGTGTTTCTCCGGATACGCCGACACCGAGACTTCGATGTCGGGATATCGCTGCTTGATGCCGGCCACGAGCTCGGGCGAGGTCTGGTAGCCATCCGGATGGGTGGAAAAAGCCGTGCCGATGCCGCCGGGCGGATCGCCGCGAAGCGCCACGATATGGCGGACGCCGATATCGTGATAGCGGCCGACGATCTCGTCGATCTCGCCGCGCGCGGCGCCCACGCAGGTCAGATGCGCGGCCGGCAGCAGCTCGGTTTCGGCGAGGATGCGGGCGATGGTGGAATGGGTGCGCTCGCGGGTCGATCCGCCGGCGCCATAGGTCACCGACACGAAACTGGGAGCGAGCGGCGCGAGGCGCTTGATGGTTTCCCACAGGCTCTTCTCCATCTCCGCGGTTTTCGGCGGGAAGAACTCAAAGGAGAT
>JBAVEE010000366.1:0-2377 GCA_049587575.1 Bradyrhizobium sp. | reverse complement strand
CGGTCATGATGGCCAGATCGGTGTTGATCATCCTGATGTTGATGGTGCCGGTTTCGGCAACAGCGGATGCAGGTAATCCCTTTATTGGCCGTCAAACGGCGGCGGTCCTTTGTGTCCCTTGCCACCGGATCGGGGAAGCCCGTCAGGGCGGTGCCCCGAGCTTTGTGGATGTCGCAAATATGCCGTCCACCACGGCCCTTTCCTTGAAGGTATTTCTCCGTTCAAACCACAACGAAATGCCTAATCTGATAATCCCTGACTCCGAGACCGACGATTTGATCGCCTATATTCTCAGTCTCAAGCAGCCGGCCGCTCCAAACCGGCGGTAATGTTGGCGCGCAACTGCCGCAGGATGGCTGGAGCAGCGATACCCGTCACTCTCCGGAATGGCGATGTTGCCGGGGCTTTCAGCGGTCGTGGCAGGCCGCAAGGCGATGGGCTTCGCAAAGGTGCTCAATCATCGTGCGGGCTACCCAGTTCGGCGGTGCTCTTTGATGAAAGTTGGCGCTATTAATATTACGCCTTAACTAATAATTAATTATGCATTTGCGGGCCCGAGAGGCGCGGCCTAGCGTTCGCTGCAGTGTCGCCCGGCGACCAACGAATTGGTGCGTAGCATGACGTATAGAATGTATGGGGCGTTTATCGCGTCTCTCAGCGCAGTTGCACTTATGCTTGCCGCGAACGAGGCATCCGCCCGGACGGGAACAACATCCCGTGGCGGGTTTACTTCGACGCATTCGACGTCCCATCGGTCAGTCGCCCGATCGTTGCGGCATCACCGCAGAAACGATGGTGGAATCTTCTGGCCGGGAGAAGGCGGCTTCTTCTACGACGGACCGTCGAGTGTCGAACCCATGGTGGATGCTGCGCAGCCGGTGTCAGGCGATGTCCATTACACGAATACATTTGATGTCCCCTGGGATTGGGCACACCGATTGCCGCCGATGGTTGCGCCTTCCGAACGACCCTATGTGCCAAGCTGCCCCACGGAGACGGTGACGGTTCCCGGGCGTGGCGGCAAAGAGCAAACCGTCAATGTCACGCGGTGCTTCTGACAGGGGCCCTCAAGACGAGATTGGACGTCGGTTGAAATGAGAGAGGCCGTCTCAGTTGACGGCCTCTCTCATTTCAACCGTGTTTGCCCGAACGACATTTTTCAGTGGCGAGCGCTGCTGGACACGCGCAGCATGGATTGCCCCGATCGCCGGACATCGCGCGCCCGGAGCGGTCCGCCTAACCGCCATCAGAGCCTGAAATTTTTCGATCGGGATCGTCCTCCATGGGCGGAGGCCACGTCTTGCAGTCGAAGCTTCGGGCGATGCCCGGGCAGACTGGGCCTGCCGGACTGGAAGGCCTGGCAACAGCCCGCGCCCGACCGGCAGACCAGGGATCGCCGAAGCCGGGGCTCTTATGTCTCTTATGCTTTTTGATATGCCTGCTGCTGCTCGCCCCGGCCTTGGCCGGTGCGACCGCCGGAACCGCCGCCAGCGCCGCCGCGTAGACGGCCAGTGTCAAAAGCCGGATCGCAAGTTTGCTCATGCGTCCCTCCTGAGTTGTCGGGCAAGACATGCAGGGGCGCAACGATGGTACACCGTTCCCGTGTCAATCGCACCCGTCGTTGCAGATCGGGCGGCGTCCGCGCCAGGCCGCTCATCCCGTGAAGAGTGACCCCTGGCGAAGCCATCCAGACTCCGCGCAACGGCCCCGTTACGGCTTAGGCCCGCGCTGACCCCGCCGCCGCTCGATCGTGATTTCCGCCAAAATCGACATCGCGATCTCTTCCGGCGTGATGGCGCCGAGATCGAGACCCGCCGGGGCCTTGATGCGGTCGATGGCGAAGGCCTCACAGCCCTCGGCAATCAGTTTCGCGCGCAGCGCCGCCATCTTGCGGCGGCTGCCGACGAAGGCGTGGTAGCCGGCATCGGTCGCAACCGCCGTCCGGAGTGCGGCCTCGTCGCCCTTGCCCTGGGTCGAGACCACGACGAAGCGCTTTGCCTGGCTCAGTCTGCCCAGCGCATAGCCATCGATCAGCAGGTCGGCATCGGGCGCATCCGTCAGGTCGCCCGCCGGTGCGGCGACCGTGACGTGATAGCCGAGCTGGCGCGCCTGCGCCGCCAGCGACAGCGCGACGGGGCTGACGCCGAGAATCACCAGCGAGGGATGCGGCAGCACCGGCTCGATGAACACGTCCATGGTGCCCTTGCTCGGGCACATGTTGGTCGCGAAGCGGACGCCGTCGCGGTTCTCGCCGGGCTTGACGCCGAGCTCGGCGAGCAGATTCTCCGGCTGCACCGAGACCATGCGCGGCTCGCCGTCGGCGAGCGCGTCGCGCGCCGCCTTCAGCACCGCGCCGCGGGCGCAGCCGCCGCCGATC
>JBAVEE010000365.1:0-2993 GCA_049587575.1 Bradyrhizobium sp. | reverse complement strand
GTTTTAATCCTGGCTGTTTGAAATATGTAGTGGCGCGGCGCTTCACCTCTCCCGCTCGCGGGGGAGGTCGGATCGCATCGATAGATGCGATCCGGGTGGGGGAAGGCTATCCACTGGAGCGGTGCGTATTGCGGCGGCACCCCCACCCCGGCCCTCCCCCGCAAGCGGGAGAGGGGGCTCACCGCCGTTGTCGAGGTACCTTGGCTGAAAATCAGCGCCGCATCATATCCCGAGATACGCCGACTGAACCTGCTTGTTGCCGGCGAGTTCGGCGCTGGTGCCGTGCATGATCACATTGCCGCTTTCCAGCACATAGGCGCGCTGAACCAGCGACAATGCGCGGCTGACGTTCTGCTCCACCAGCAAAATCGCGGTGCCCATCTTGTGAATTTCACCGATCTTCTCGAAGGTGACGTCGGTCATGACGGGGGCGAGGCCGAGCGAGGGCTCGTCGAGCATCAAGAGTCGCGGTTTGAGCATCAGGCCGCGGCCCACGGCCAGCATCTGCTGCTCGCCGCCGCTCATGGTGCCGGCGAGTTGCTTGCGGCGTTCGGCGAGCCTCGGAAAGATATTGTAGACCAGCTCGAGCGTGCGGGCGCGTTCGGCCTTGGCCTTCGGCACATAGGCGCCGATCTCGAGATTTTCGTTCACCGTCATTTCCGGAAACACCTGACGGCCCTCCGGCACATGAGCGATGCCCAGTTCCGGAATCCGGTACGGCGGGAACGAGGCGAGGTTGGTGCCGGCGAAGGTGATGGTGCCGGAGGTGAGCTTGACCAGGCCGGAGATCGCGCGCAGCGTCGTGCTCTTGCCGGCGCCGTTGGCGCCCACGAGGCCGACCGCTTCGCCTTCGCCGATCTCGATCGAGACATTCGCGATCGCCGGCACCGAGCCGTAGCTGGCGCCGACCTGTTCCAGCTTGAGCATCAGGCTTCTCCCGCCGCCGGTGGATGCACATAGGAGCCGAGATAGGCGCGGATGACTTCCGGGTTCTCCACGATCTGTTTGGGCGCGCCTTCGGCGATCTTCTGTCCGTGGTCGAGCACCACGATGTGGCGGGCCACCGCCATGATGGCGCGCATCACGTGCTCGACGATGACGATGGTCAGGCCGCGCTGCGACAGCTTGCCGACCAGCGCCACCGCCTGGTCGATCTCGGCGGGGTTGAGCCCGGCCATGACTTCGTCGAGCAAGAGCAGCCGCGGCTCGGTCGCCAGCGCCCGCGCCATTTCCAGCCGGCGCTGGTCGATGGTGGTGAGATCCTTGGCGGCGGTCTGCTCCCGGGCCGAAAGGCCGACGAACTCGATCGCCTCGCGGGCCTTGTCGCGCGCCGCGGCTGTGTTCTTGTCACGCAGGAACGCGCCGGTCATGACGTTGTCCAGCACCGTCATGGCGCCGAACGGCTTTGCCACCTGAAAGGTGCGGGCAAGCCCGTGCGCGCAGATGTCGTGGGGCTTCAGGCCGACGATCTCGCGCCCATAGGCCAGCACCGAGCCGGCATCCGGCCGGTGAAAGCCGGTGATGAGATTGAAGCTGGTGGTCTTGCCGGCGCCATTCGGCCCGATCAGGGCGACGGTTTCGTTCTCCTTCACCGTGAAGGAGACCTCCTGGACCGCGCGCAATCCACCGAACCGCTTGCTGAGGCCGCGAATGACGAGCGCATCTGCCATGGCTGTGCCCTTACGTCTGCGCCGATTTGCGGCCGGCCAGACGAGGCCAGGCTTCGCTGATCATGCCCATCAGCCCGGTCGGCCGCCACAGGATCACCGCCATCAGGATCAGGCTGTACACGGTCAGCTGCACGCCGCCGATCGAGCTGCCGAGCCAGCTCTGCAGCAGCGTCGAGGTCGTCTCCAGCAGGACGGTGCCGATCACCGGCCCCCACAGCGTGCCGATCCCGCCGACGATCGATACCAGCGCCGCCTCGATCGAGATGTTGAAGGAAAACGCCGTCGCCGGATCGATGAAGTAGATGTATTGCGTATAGAACGTGCCGGCGAGCGCGGTCAGAAACGAGCTGATCAGATAGATGTCGCGCTTGATCCGCGGTGCGTTGACGCCGATCGCCTCAGCGGCGTCTTCATCCTCGCCGATGGCGACCAGATAATATCCCATCCAGGATCGCTCGATCACATAGGTGACGGCGAGCCCGACGGCGAGCAGGCCCAGCACCACATAGTAGTACGCCGCCTTGGTTTCGAACTGCATCATCAGCGGCGCGCTGCCGAGGTTCGGAATGGTGGCGCCTTCGGCGCCCCAGGCCAGATCGCGAAACTTGAGAAAGATCAGCATCAGCGCCTGCGCGGTCGCGATCGTGGCGATGGTGAAATAGGGGCCGCGCAGCCGGAAGCACAGCCAGCCGATCGGCAGGCTCGCCAGCATCGCGACCACGCCGCCGGCGATCATCCCGATCCAGGGCGAGATGTTGAAATCGATCTGCAGGATGGTCGAGGTGTAGGCGCCCAGTCCGAAATAGGCGGCATGCCCGAGCGAAAGCTGCTTGGCGTAACCGCCCATCAGGTTCCAGGCGGTGCCGATGAAGGAGAACAGCAGGATCCGGATGAAGATGTCGATCGCGAACGAACTCTTCACTACCTGCGGCAGCGCGATCAGGATCGCGATCCCGATCGCCAGCAGGGCGATGCCGCGGGTGCTCGGGCGGTGCGCCATCATCGGGCTCGTCCTCCGCCGAGGCCGGTCGGCTTGAAGGCGAGCGTCAGCAGCAGCATGGCGAACACCACGATCAATCCGGAGTCGGCGCCGACATATTGGATGCCGAGCGACTCGGCGATGCCCATCATCAGGCTGGCGATCAGCGCGCCGATCACGTTGCCCAGCGTGCCCAGCACGACCGCGACAAAGGCCATCAGCACGAACACCTGGCCGACGAACGGATAGGCAGAATATAACGGCATCAGCAGCGAACCGGCGGCGCCGGCAAGCGCCAGCGCAATGCCGAGCGCGACGCAGAACACGCGGTTGGGGTTGATGCC
>JBAVEE010000364.1:0-5965 GCA_049587575.1 Bradyrhizobium sp. | reverse complement strand
TGCGGCCCGCGAGCGCGGAGGGATTGGTGGTCTCGCGCCTGAGGTTCGAGATCACCTGCGAACGGATGCGTTCGACGTCGGCGCTGTTGAAATGCGGCGAGGTCAGCGCCATCCGCAACAGGTCGAAGGCTTCGTCCTTGTTGTCCTTGAGCATGCGCAGGCTGCCGCGGAAATAATCCCGCGTCACGCTGAAACTCAACTCGATGGCGCGGCGGTCGAGGCGCTCATGGAATGTCCTGGAATCCAGATCGCCCGAGCCTTCATCGATGAGATCGGCGACCATATTGCCGACGCCGGATTTGTCGGCCGGGTCCTGTGCCGCGCCGCCACCCATGCCAAATTCCATCGCAACCAGCGGTACCGTGGCGTCCTGCACGAACCAGGCCTCGATACCCCCGGGCGAAATCAGATGCTGGATCCTGGTCGCGGCGCGCGAGGGCGCAGGCATCATGGCCGTCATTGCCAGGCACGCGGCAAAAAGCAGCCCGATGTGTCGCGCGCCAACCTTGGAATGAATCACGACCGCTTCTCCTCGTGTTTCGGCGGAACATCCTTGATCAGATAGCCGGTCACCGAGCGCTTCTTTTCGAGCCATTTCCGCGCGGCCTTGCGGATCTGCTCGGCGGTGACGGCGCGAATGCGGTCCGGCCAGCTTCGGATATCCTCGATGCTCAGGCCGGTGGTCAACGCGCCGCCGTACCAGCGGGCCAGCGTGGCCTGGTTGTCCTGGGCATAGATGGCTTCGGCGATCAGCTGGGTCTTGACGCGCTCGAGATCTTCGGCGCGAACCGCGTTCTGCCCGATATCCGAAATCACCTCGTCGACCACCTGCTCGATTTGCGCGAACTCGACGCCAGACCTCGGCGAGACCGATATTGTGAACTGCGTCGCATCGAGCGAAGTGCCCTGATACGAGGCGCTGGCGTTGACCGCGAGCGGTCGGTCGACCACCAGCGCGCGGTAAAGGTACGAGTTGCTGCCGCCTCCCATCAGCTGCGCAAGCACGTCGAGCGCCGGACTTTCTCCGGCGGCGGCCGTGGCGGCGGACGGAACGAGATAGGAGCGCCGCAGGCTTGGTTGTTCGACTCTGGCGTCGGACAGCGTCACGGTGCGCGGCGCGGCCGGCTCGGGTTCCTGGGGGCGAAGGCGCCGCGCCGGTATCGTCGGCTGCGCGGCGATGGCGCCGAACGTCCGCTCCACCATCGGGCGAACATCGGCTGCATCCACGTCGCCGGCGATCACCAGGATTGCGTTGTTCGGCGCATAGAAGCGCCGGTAGAACGCCAGCGCATCGTTGCGGTCGAGCTGCTCGATTTCCTGATGCCAGCCGATCACGGGGCGGCCATAGGGGTGGTTGAGATAAAGCGCCGCCATGATCTGCTCGGTCAGCCGCGCTTCCGGGTTGTTGGCCACCCGCATATTGTATTCCTCAAGCACGACGTCGCGCTCCGGCAGCACGTTTTCGTCCTTGAGGATCAGGCCGGTCATGCGATCGGCCTCGAACTCCATCATCTTGCCGAGCTCTTCTCTCGGCACCCGCTGGAAATAGCCGGTATAGTCGGTCGAGGTGAAGGCGTTCTCGTTACCGCCGATCCGCTGCACGGTCTGGGAAAATTCGCCGGCCGGATGTTTGCTGGTGCCCTTGAACATCAGGTGTTCGAGAAAGTGCGCCAGTCCGGATTTGCCCGGGGTCTCGTCGGCCGAGCCGACCTTGTACCAGATCATCTGCGTGACGACCGGTGTGCGGTGATCCGGAATCACAACCACCTGGAGGCCATTGCCGAGGGTAAAAGTGGCCGGCGGAGCCGAGGTCACCGTGGTCTGGGCGACAGCGCCGGCCGAGATCCCAGACAGCACAGCGGCGAACAGAAGAACCCTAAAGCGGCTTGGCGGCATGATGTCCTGTCTGGGTGCCCGAAAATCCCTTCGGGGAGAAATCATGGCACCGCACTTTGCGCGGCTGCCGATGGAGTGTCAGGAAGCCGGCAAACAGAAGGCGCTAATGCACGACGCTGGTAGCGCTGGACCTTTCGGCGAGCGGATTGCGATCGGGGTTGGATTGTCCGCTCAGCAGTCCCCTCGCTTCGGGGGCGTAGGGATAGTTCGGGGACGGCGTCTGGTACCCCATGGGCGGCTGTGTCAGGGCTTCTCGCGTCGGCTCGGTGCCGGGCGCCGGCGGTTCGGCCTTCTTGCCGCCGAACCAGCTACTGACGTTCAAGGTGTCGCTGACACTCGACGGCACCAGCGCACTGGCCCCGCCCATGAACAAATCGCCTGGCTGGTCGTAGACGGGGTCGATCCGGGCTGTGCCGTTGTTATCGTTCGCGTAGGCCGGACGAGCGGTGCCGGGGATCGGCGGGTCTTCAGGCGGAGGAGCGATGTTGATCGGGCGAGCCGAGGTCCCGGCAGCGGCGACCTGGCTGGATACCTGGACACGGGCCGGGGGAGGAGCGTTCTTCTTCTTGGCCGCGATGATAGCCTTGCGCTGGCGTTCATCCGGATCTTTCGGCCAGTTCGCAACCTTCTCAACGTCCGTCGAGGCGGCCGGCGGCGGCAAATCGAGATTCGGCGGCACTACCAGCGGAGATCGCTCGCGATAATCGATGCCGCGGTTGTCCATATTGGTGCCGCGGATCGCGGACTTGAAGCCATCGACGAATCTTTCGGTGAAGGGCCTGTTGTCCTGCTGGTCGTCGCCTGCGCGCGCGGCGCCGGCCGTCATGACCAGAGCGATGCCCAATGGAACGACGGCGAGCCGCAGGGCACGCATCGCCGTTGCCGACGAATTCCGTACAATCCAACCGCTAGCTTTGGTCTGGCGCATCGCGCTGTTCCTGTCCAAAATTTCCCGCGGCCTTCAATTCAGGCGCACAATCTGGCGCGCCTGCAGGCTTTTGCCCTGAGGGTTCGTATCTGCCGGGATCAGGGCGCTTTTGCGGCGGGTACCCCCAAGAATGAATCATACAACAGGGCCGCTACACCGGCAACAATAGCCACGTCGGCAAGGTTAAACACGTACCAATTGAAGGGTTTTCCGCCGATCTGGACGTGAAACAGGGCAAAATCGACCACCGCGCCATAGGCGAAGCGGTCAATGGCGTTGCCGACGGCGCCGCCGATGATCAGGCCGAGCGCCACGGTCGCGATCAGGGTACGCGACCGCGCCATCCAGACCGCCAGTGTTATGACGGCCACGGCCTTGATGGCGAGCAGGATTGCCTGGCCGGTTGCGCTTTCGTTCTGAAACCAGCCGTAGCTGATCCCCGTGTTCCAGGCCAGCACCAGGTCGAAGAACGGCGTGACCTTCACCACGCCGCGGTGGCCGATGTCGAACACGCGCAGCAGCCAGAGTTTCGATGCCTGGTCGAGCGCAAGCACGGCGATGGCGGCAACGACGCCGGAGCGGAGCTGGGCCGTCAAACCGCCACCCCCAGCGCCTTCCATTCCCGCAGCGCCTGCGCATCGCGCGGCGAGACGTCGGGATATTCGGCGTCCTCGCCCACGGTGGGGAGGATCTTCCAGGAACGGGCGCATTTGGTGCCGACGGCCTTCTCGACCACGACGCCGACGCCGGGCACGTCGTTCAACCGGAACGCATCGGCCGGCGCGTCCGCATTGCTCACCATCGCGTTCGAGGTGATGCAGACTTCCGCCAGATCGATATCGAACAGCGTGCTGAAGGTCGCCTTGTCCGACACGTAGACCAGCGGCGAGGCCTCCAGCGAGGAGCCGATGCGCTTGGCCGCGCGCTCGACTTCCAGCGCGCCGGTGACGACGCGGCGCACCTGGCGGATGGTCTCCCACTTCGCAGCCAGCGCGTCGTCGCGGAAGGTCTCGATCCCGTCGGGAAACAACGTCAGATGCACCGACGGTTCCGCGCCGGGCCTGTAGAGCTGCCAGGCTTCCTCGCAGGTGAAGCTCAGCACCGGCGCGAACCACCGCAGGATCGCGTCGCAGATCATGTCGATAGCGGTCAGCGCGGCTTTCCGCGCCAGTGACGACGGCGGATCGCAGTACAGCGTGTCCTTGCGGATATCGAAATAGAACGCCGACAATTCGGTGTTCATGAACGCGGACAGGCTGGCCACCACGGTCTTGTAATCGAAATCGGCATAGGCCTTGCGCACGATTGTCGCCTGTTCGGCGAGCTGATGCAGCATCAGCCGCTCCAGCTCCGGCATATCGGCATGCGCCACCGCGTCGTTCCGGTTGAAATGATGCAGCGTGCCGAGCATCCAGCGCATCGAATTGCGCAGCTTGCGGTAGGTCTCGATGGTGTTTTTGAGGATCTCCGGGCCGATGCGCTGGTCGTCGGCATAGTCGGTGGCGCAGACCCACAGCCGCAGGATATCGGCGCCGGATTGCGCCATCACCTTCTGCGGCTCGACGGTGTTGCCGAGCGACTTCGACATCTTGCGGCCGTTCTCGTCGAGCGTGAAACCGTGCGTCAGCACGACGTCATAGGGCGCCCGCCCGCGGGTGCCGCAGCTCTCCAGCAGCGAGGAATGAAACCAGCCGCGGTGCTGGTCGGAGCCTTCCAGATACATCACGGTATCGGCGCCGCCATCGACCTTGCGCTTGATGCCGGCCAACCCCGGGAAGTGCACGGGGTCCTCCAGCACGAAGGCATGGGTCGAGCCGGAATCGAACCAGACGTCGCAGATGTCGTCGATCTTCTTCCAGTCCTCGTTGGCAAGCGGCCCGAGGAAGCGTTCGCGGGCGCCGTCCATGTACCAGGCATCGGCGCCTTCGCGCTCGAAGGCGTCCGCGATGCGCTTGTTGACGGCGTCGTCCTGCAGGATTTCGGCGGAGCCGTCGGCCTTTTCGCGCACGAACACCGCGATCGGCACGCCCCAGGCGCGCTGGCGCGAGATCACCCAGTCGGGGCGGCCGGCGATCATGCCGTTGATGCGGTTCTGGCCGGCGGGCGGCACCCATTGGGTGACGGAGATCGCATGCAGGGCGCGGGCGCGCAACGTATCGCCGGATTTGGCCTTTCCATGGTCCACGATGTCCTTGTCCATCGCGATGAACCATTGCGGCGTGTTGCGGAAGATCACCGGCTTCTTCGAGCGCCAGGAATGCGGGTATTGATGTTTCAGACGCCCGCGCGCCAGCAGCATGCCGGCGTCGACCAGCGCCTTGATCACGGCCTCGTTGGCGTCACCCTTCTCGCCCTTGTCGTTGATGACGCGCTTGCCGGTGAAGCCGGGGGCGTGATCGGTGAAGGCGCCGTTCTCATCGACGGTATAGGGGATGGTGGTCAAGATGCCGCGGCCTTCCAGCTCACGCGCATTCGCCATCCAGACGTCGAAGTCTTCGCGGCCGTGGCCGGGCGCGGTGTGCACGAAGCCGGTACCGGTGTCGTCGGTGACGTGCTCGCCGGAGAGCAGCGGCACGGTGAATTGATAGCCGCCACTGACGCCCTTCAGCGGATGGGCGCATTCCACCGCGTCGAGCGTATCGCCCGGAATATCGCGGAGCTTCTCGTAGGCCGCAACGCGCGCCTGCTTGAAGACGCTTTCGGCCAGTGCATCCGCCAGGATCAACAGGTCGCCGTTCTTCGCCCAGTTGTCGCTTGCCGCGTCCGTGACCTTGTAGAGACCATAGGCGATCTTCGGCGAGAAGCTGATGGCGCGGTTGCCGGGCAGCGTCCAGGGGGTGGTGGTCCAGATCACGACGCAGGCCGAAGCCAGCACGCCGTGCGCCGGCGACGTCACCGGAAACTTCACCCACACCGTATCTGACGTGTAATCCTCGTACTCGACCTCGGCTTCCGCGAGCGCGGTCTTCTCCACCACGCTCCACATCACCGGCTTGGAGCCGCGATACAAAGTCTTGTTGGCGGCGAATTTCATCAGCTCGCGCGCGATCTGCGCCTCGGCGAAGAAATCCATGGTGGTGTAGGGATGGCTCCATTCGCCCTCGACGCCGAGCCGCATGAATTCGGCGCGCTGCACATCGA
>JBAVEE010000363.1:0-4276 GCA_049587575.1 Bradyrhizobium sp. | reverse complement strand
GTTATCGGAGATGTGCTCCCTCTCCCGCTTGCGGGGGAGGGCTGGGGTGGGGGTGCTTCCGCAATATGCGCTGGTCGAGAGGATAGACCTTCCCCCAACCCGCCGCGCTTCGCGCGGCGACCTCCCCCGCAAGCGGGAGAGGTGAAGATGAAACTCACCTTCGCGCCATGAAAAAATCCCGCAACAGCGTCGCGGCCTCGGTCTCGCCGACGGCGGAATAGACTTCCGGGACGTGATGGCAGGTCTTTGATGCAAAGAACCTGACGCCGGATTCCACCGCGCCCCCCTTGGGATCGGCCGCGCCGTAATAGAGCCGCCGGATTCTCGCAAGCGAGATCGCGCCCGCGCACATCGTGCAGGGCTCCAGCGTGACGTAGAGGTCGCAATCGATCAGCCGCTCGGTGCCGATGGTCTCGGCGGCTTGCCGGATCGCCAGTATTTCGGCATGCGCGGTCGGATCGCGGTCGGTTAAGGTCCGGTTGGCGGCGGTGGCAATGACCTCGAAATCGCGCACAATCACGCATCCGATCGGGACTTCACCCGATTTTCCGGCGTTTTCCGCCGTTTTTAGCGCCAAATCCATGAAGGAAGGCGCGGTCATGCCTCGTATCATTGGAATAAACCTGCTATGAGATACGCCTTCAGCAAAAGTGGATGCCGGTTTTGCGTGAGAATGCGCCTTGAGCCAAGTGCGCGCGCGTGATCGCTATGACAGCCTATCCACATCCGCCTGATCGCCAATTCATTTGTACACGAGAGACCATTCATGCCCCGCGATAACGATAAAAACAACGATTCCCGCGGCCGGCGCGACCGTCCATCCGGCGGCAAAGGGCGCTCCGGCGCCGCCAGGGGACCCGAGAAGAAATTCGCCAAGCGCGGTTTTGCCGGCAAGCCCGAGGGCGAGCGATCGTATGCCAAGAAGCCCTATTCGGGTCCGGGCAAGCCCTACGCCGGCAAACGCGAAGGCGCTCCGCCGCGCCGGGATTACGACGACCGCCCGGTGCGCGGCGCCGGCGATCGTCCGGATCGCAAGGATTTTCGTCCGCGCGACGACCGTGGCGGCGAAAAGCGTCCGTACACGCCGCGTGGCGAAGGCCGTCCGGCCTCGCGCTTCCAGGACAGGAAATTCGGCGACAAGCGGCCCTATACGCCCCGCGAGGGCGGCGGAGAGAAGCGTCCCTATACCCCGCGTGGCGAAGGTTTCCGGAAAGACGGCGACCGGCCGCGCGGAGACCGTCCGTACAGCGCGAGGCCGCCGCGCGATGGCGACCGGCCCCGGGGAGATCGCCCCGAGAGAAAATTTGGCGGCGACAAGAAATTTTCGCGCGGTGCTCCCGACAGGGGACCGCGCAAGGATTTTGGCAGCCGCCCGGATCGCAACAAGGATTTCGGAGCCGATCGCGGCGATTCCAAGCCGTGGCAGAAGCGCGACGCTTCTTCCCCCGATCATGCCGGACGCAATTCGCGGCCGCCGCGCGACGGCGCACGAAATTTCGACAAGCCTCGCTTCGACAAGCCGCGCGAAGACCGCGGCGGCGCGGAGCGTCCGCGCTTCTCGCGCCCGCGCGAGGATCGCCCCCAGGGTGACAGGCCGTTTCGCGAGCGGCCGAAGTTCGACCGTCCGCGCCGGGATCGCGATAGCGACCCTAGGGAAGCCCGCGAGGACCGTCCGAAATTCGACCGGCCGCGCCAGCGTCCGGAGGGCCGCAGCGACTGGCAGGAGCATCCGCGCAGTGAGGAGCGTCCGCGCCGCGACAACGAGGATGACAGCAGGATCTTTGCCAAACGTCCGGCCTTCGGCGGCCGTGGCGCGTATCGCGAGCATAAGCCTGAATTCGACAAGCGCGCGCCGCGTCCCCCGCGCGAAAAGAAATCCGGCGAGCGCATCGCCAAGGTGCTGTCGCGGGCGGGGCTGGCCTCGCGCCGCGACGCCGAGGAATGGATCGTGCAAGGCCGCGTCACCGTCAACGGCCGCGTGATCAATTCGCCGGCGCTCGATGTCACCGCCAACGACGTCATCACTGTCGATGGTAAGCCATTGCCGCCGCGCGAGCGCACCCGGCTGTTTCTGTTTCACAAGCCGCGCGGGTTGATGACCACCCATGCCGACCCCGAGGGGCGGCCGACGGTGTTCGACAATCTGCCGGAGGGCCTGCCGCGGTTGATCTCGATCGGGCGGCTCGATTTCAACACCGAAGGCCTGTTGCTCCTGACCAATGACGGCGGGCTGGCGCGCGCGCTCGAACTGCCGGACACCGGCTGGCTGCGGCGCTATCGCGTCCGCGCCCATGGCGAGGTGACCCAGGCGCAGCTCGACGCGTTGAAAAGGGGCGTCGAGATCGACGGCGTCAAATACGGTCCGATCGATGCCACGCTGGAGCGCGATCAGGGCGCCAATGTCTGGCTGGTGTTTGCGATCCGCGAAGGCAAGAACCGCGAGGTGCGCAACGTGCTGGCGCATCTCGGGCTCGAGGTGAACCGGCTGATCCGGGTGTCGTACGGCCCGTTCCAGCTCGCCGAACTCGGGGAAGGCCAGGTCGAGGAGGTCAAGACGCGCGTGCTGCGCGAGCAGCTCGGCGAGAAGATCGCGACGCTCGCGGGCGCGGATTTCAACCGGCCGATGCCGGGCGAGCCTCAAGCGGCTGGCGAGACCGAAGCGGCGGACGCGCCGCGCGGCAAGAAGCCGTTCAAGCCGGCCGGCAAGAGCGGCCTGATCGCCGACCGCAAGGGCCGCCGCGTGCTGGTGCAGCGCACCGGCAGCGAGGAGGCGCGCGCACGCAACGAGGCCGAGGCCAACGGCTACGGTCCGCCGCGGCGTCCGCAGCGCGGCTATCACGGCAAGCGCGACCTGAAGCCGCGGGACGAGTGAGGGGCGGAAGTCGTGCGATTGGAGATATCGATCTCTGCACAGTGCTGGTTCCTCTCGATCACACGGGAGCACTCTCTGTTCCTTCCCCCCTTGTGGGGGAGGGGCAGGGAGGGGGGTACCCCACGGGAGGCCTCGGTGCCTGACACCCCCTTCCCCAACCCTTCCCCGCAAGGGGGAAGGGAGCGCACCTCCCTTGCCGCGCTAGCGGAGCATGCGTCTCAACTCAGGGACATCGCACGCTAATGCGCGTCGTCGGCGGACGATTGAAGGGCCGCAATCTCGCGTCGCCGTCGTCGCGCGACATCCGCCCGACCGCGGACCGTCTGCGCGAGTCGCTGTTCAATATCCTGATCCACGCCTATGACGATCCCATTCAGGACGCGCGCGTGCTCGACCTGTTTGCGGGCACCGGCGCGCTCGGCATCGAGGCAATCTCGCGCGGCGCCAGGTTCGCGCTGTTCGTCGACAACGGCGCCGAGGCGAGGGCGCTGTTGCGCAACAACGTCGAGGCGCTGGGCCTCGGCGGTGTGACCAAGGTCTATCGCCGCGACGCGACAAATCTCGGTCCCGCGCATCCGATGGAGCCGTTCTCGCTGGTGTTCCTCGATCCGCCCTACCGCATGAAACTCGCCGAGAAGGCGCTGGCATCGTTGCGCGATGGCGGCTGGCTGACGTCGGGCGCTCTGCTGGTGGTCGAAGAAGCCAGGGCCGCGGAATTTGCGCCGCCCGAAGGTTTCGAGGAGCTGGAGCGTCGGGTGTACGACGATACGGAATTTGTGTTCTTGCGGATGCGCGCGAAATAATGCCGTCATGCCCGAGACAAGTATGCGGCCATGACGATCTTGTCGCTCTACCCTATCGCCGCCCGAACAGCTTCTCGATATCCGAAAGCTTCAATTCGACATAGGTCGGCCGGCCGTGATTGCACTGGCCGGAATTCGGCGTGTCTTCCATCTCGCGCAGCAGCGCGTTCATCTCCTCGGGCTTGAGGCGGCGGCCGGCGCGGACCGAGCCATGGCAGGCCATGGTGGCCGCGACATGCATCAGCCGGCGCTCCAGCGGCAAGGCCTCGTCCCATTCCGCCATGTGTTCGGCGAGATCGCGCAACAGCGCGCCGGCATCGGTCCTGCCGAGCAGCGACGGCGTCTCGCGCACCGCGAGCGCGCCCGGGCCGAAGGATTCGATCGAAAGCCCGAAGGATGCAAGCTCCCCGGTTCGCGCGATCAACCGCTCCACCGTTGCCTCGTCCAGTTCGACGATCTCCGGAATCAGCAGGATCTGCCGCTGCACGCCGTTCTTCGCCAGCGAGGCCTTCAACCTTTCATAGACGATGCGCTCATGCGCGGCGTGCTGGTCCACGACGATGAGGCCGTCACGGGTCTGCGACACGATGTAGGTCTCGTG
>JBAVEE010000362.1:0-3317 GCA_049587575.1 Bradyrhizobium sp. | reverse complement strand
GGCAAAGAATATGACCGTGACCGCCATATACCATGACGTCGCGATCCAGTTGGCGACCTCGGGCTTGTCCAGGAACGGAATGGCGCCGATGGAATAGCCGATGTTGATCAGGAACAGCAGCAGCAGCAGCGGCATGAAGACGAGCCGCAGCCGCAAACCCGTGGCGAAGAAGATCACGGCGGCGGTGAGCGTCATCACCTCGTAAGGGCTGGGCTCGACGAAAACGATCGCGCCGCTGGCTCCCACCAGCCAAACCAGCACGCGCTGCAGCGCCAGCACGCGCGGCGCAGATGCCACCGATGAAGGAAAATCCCCGGCTGTCGCCGCATACGCCATTACACACCCGCAAACTTACGCAACCCGTACCAACCGAACCGTTTCAATAAGCGTTCTCGTTCTTCGTCAGCAGCGCCAAAGGCGTCTTGAGCAAGATGTAGAGATCAAACAGGACCGACCAGTTCTCGATGTAGTAGAGGTCGAATTCGACGCGCTTCTGGATCTTCTCCTCGCTGTCGACTTCGCCGCGCCAGCCGTTGATCTGGGCCCAGCCGGTGATGCCGGGCTTGACGCGGTGACGCGCGAAATATCCGTCCACCGCTTCATCGAATAGCCGGCTCTGCAATTTACCCTGCACCGCGTGCGGGCGAGGACCGACCAGCGAGAGATTGCTCTTGAACACGACGTTGAAGAGCTGCGGCAGTTCGTCAAGGCTCGTCTTGCGGATGAAGCGCCCGACGCGGGTGACGCGGCTGTCGTTCTTGGTCACGACCTTCGAGGCCAGCGGATCGGCCTGATCATGGTACAGCGAGCGAAACTTGTAGACGTCGATGCGTTCATTGTTGAAGCCGAAGCGCTTCTGGCGGAACAGCACCGGACCCGGACTGTCGAGCTTGACCGCGAGCGCGACCAGCGCCATCAGCGGCGCGGCCAGCAACAGGATGATGCCGCCGACGAAGTGGTCGAACATCCACTTCATCACCAGATCCCAGTCGGTGATCGGCGCCTCGAACACGTCCAGGGTTGGGACCTTGCCGAGATAGGAGTAGGAGCGGGGACGGAAGCGTAACTTGTTGGTGTGGGCGGAAAGCCTGATGTCCACCGGCAGCACCCACAACTTCTTCAGCATTTCGAGGATTCGCGTTTCCGCCGAGATCGGAAGCGCGAATAGCACGAGGTCGACACGGGTGCGCCGGGCGAATTCGACGATGTCGTCGACCTTGCCGAGTTTCGGACTGCCGGCGCAGGTATTGAGCGCACGGTTGTCATTGCGGTCGTCGAATACGCCGAGGACATCGATATCGGAGTCGTCCTGAACCTTGAGCGCTTCGATCAGCTTTTCACCGTTTTGGTCCGCGCCGACCACGATGGTGCGGCGGTCGAGCCGGCCCTGGCGCGCCCAGCGACGTACCATCGTGCGAAGGAAAAGACGTTCGGCAACAAGGGCTGCGAGCCCGAAGATGAAAAACGCCGAAAGCCAGAGCCGCGATATCTCGCTGCCGAGTTTTGCGAAGAACGATGCGCCGATGAACAGCAGGAACACCAACGCCCAGGAGGAGATCATTCGCGTCATCTGCCGGAGCTGGCCGCGAAAGATCTGCACGTCGTAGATGTCGGAAGCCTGGAAGCAGATCACCGCGGTGGCGGTCATCCCGAAGATGGCGGTGACATATCCCCAGTGAAAACCGGCGCGAGGCACCATATATCCGAGGTAGAGCGCGACTCCGATGAAACTCAGCAGCACGAAATCGGCGACGCGAACCACCCCGGTGATCACGACCGGCGAATAAGCGCGGCGCACCTTCTGGTTGGTGACGGCAAGCGCGGCTTGCGACAGCCGGCGGCGCCGCTCGATCGGAGGCCGGTTCGCGGCGGCAGCGGAGGCCGCAGCATCTAGCATGGAGCGTGCGTTGATCGGTTCCACTGTTTCCAAGTCCGTTCTTGCGCAGGCATTTAGGCATGCGCGCGCCGAGGCGGAATTCCTCGCCTCACGGATTAGATGACAAATCGGAAGAAACAGTTATCGTTGGTAAAGAACGGTTAACGGTCTGCAAACGCGTCGCGGTAACCGGCCAGGATCCCTTCGACCATGGCATTCTGCGAGAAGTGCATGAAGATTCTTTCGCGCAGGGATTTGGCGCGCACCAGCGCGGCGGCGGGATCCTCAAGCGCGGTCTCGATCGCGTCCGCCATGGCGCCGACGGTGTTGGGGGCAAATAATGCGTCCGCATGGGTTCCGAATATCTCGGGAATGCCGCCGACATTTGCCGCGATCATCGGAACTCCCGCCGCGGCCGCTTCGATCACGACGTAGGGCATCGAATCCCCACGCGATGGAACCACCAGCAGTCTGCCCTTTGAAAAGCCGTAACGCGCCTGGACGTGGCCGATGAAGCGCACCGCTTCCGTAAGGCTGTGCTTCCGGACCTGCGCCTCGAGAGACCCGATCTCCTCGCCATCTCCGGCAAGCGTCAGGGTTACCGGCTTGCCGTCGGCGCGCAGCCGCGCCACCGCGTCGATCAGGAGGTCCGCGCCCTTGATGTGCCTGAACTCGCCGACATAGACGATATCGGTGGCGTCAGCGGCCAAAACGACGGGATCGAACTCGTCCGCGGTCACGCCGTTGAACACGCAACGCACCAGCCCGCGGGTCGGCGTGCCGATGGTGCGCTGATAGGTATCCCGCGCGAAAGCGCTCTCGAACAGGAACAGATCGGTGTTGTTCATCAGGACGCGTTCGAGGCGGCTGTAGATGGCGCCCTTCAATGTGTTCAAGGGGTAATGCAGCGAGCCGCCGTGGGGCGTATAGACGCGAATGGAGCGTTTTGAGCGGGCTTTGAGGCGGATGAAGAAGCCGGCTTTTGCGCCGTGCCCATGGACGACGTCCGGCTTCAGCCGCCAGATCAGGTACATGAACTGCGCCCATATCAGAAAATCGGTGGGATGGGGTTCACGGTGAATGGCGATACGTCGAACGCCGAGCTTGAGGCGGGGTGCAATCTCCGCCAGCGCCGCCTCGGCGCGTGCGCCGCCGGTCAGGCTGTCGGCGATGATGCCGACATGATGGCCGCGATCGGCCTGTCCATTGGCAAGATCCAGGATGTGGCGGAAGATTCCTCCGACCGGCGCGCGAACCGCGTGCAGAATACGAAGCGGCTGATCTGAGGTCGCCGGCATGCTCTAGAACCAGCGTTCGCCGACGAGCACGGTATCGCCGGGGCTGAGCGGGGTGCCGAGCGGCACCACGGCGCGATTCAAGCCCGCATTTCCGGTGTGGGTCAGCGTCACGCGGTCGCGCTGGGCGCGGGGCGAGAAGCCGC
>JBAVEE010000361.1:0-2134 GCA_049587575.1 Bradyrhizobium sp. | reverse complement strand
CGTGCCCGAAGGCACCGACATCATCAATTGTGCCGGCAAGATCGTCGCACCCGGCCTGATCGACATGCGCGCCTTTGTCGGCGAGCCCGGCGCCAGCCATCGCGAAACCTTTGCTTCCGCAAGCCAGGCGGCGGCGACCGGCGGCATCACCACCATCATCTGCCAGCCCGATACTTCGCCCGTCATCGACAATTCCGCGACGGTGGATTTCATCCTGCGGCGCGCCCGCGACACCGCGATCGTCAACATCCACCCGATGGCGGCGCTGACCAAAGGCCTCCGCGGCGAGGAGATGACCGAGATCGGCCTGCTGAAGGCCGCGGGCGCGGTCGCCTTCACCGACGCCGACAAGAGCGTCACCAACGCGCTGGTAATGCGCAGGGCCCTCACCTATGCCCGCGATTTCGACGCGCTGATCGTGCACCACACCGAAGACCCCCATCTGGTCGGCGAGGGCGTGATGAACGAGGGCGAATTCGCCACCCGACTGGGATTGGCCGGCATTCCCAACGCCGCCGAGGCCGTAATGCTGGAGCGCGACATGCGCCTCGTCGCGCTGACCGGCGGTCGCTATCATGCGGGATCGCTGAGCTGCATCGAGTCGCTTGAAATCCTCAAACGCGCCCGCGAAGCTGGCCTGCAGGTGTCGGCCTCGGTCTCGATCAACCATCTGACGCTGAACGAAAACGACATCGGTCCCTACCGGACCTTCCTGAAACTGTCGCCGCCGCTGCGCACCGAAGACGACCGTCTCGCGCTGGTGGCGGCGGTCGCCTCCGGCCTGATCGACGTGATCATGTCCGACCACAATCCGCAGGACGTCGAGGTCAAGCGGCTGCCGTTCGCGGAAGCAGCTTCCGGCGCGATCGGGCTTGAAACCATGCTGCCGGCGGCGCTTCGGCTGATCCACAGCGGCGAGACGGATTTCAGGACGCTGATCCGCGCGATGTCGACGCGCCCGGCCGAGCTGTTGGGCCTGCCCGGCGGATCGCTGCGCGCGGGCTCCCCGGCCGACGTGATCGTGATCGACACCGACACGCCCTGGATACTCGACCCCGGCGATCTCAAATCACAATGCAAGAACACGCCGTTCGACGAAGCCCGCTTCTCGGGCCGCGTCGTGCGTACCATCATCGGCGGGCGAACCGTGTTTGAGCATGTCTAAGGCGTTTTCGAGCGAAAGCCTGGCCCGGACCCGATCCGTGGTGAATACCGGCTCGCGTCAAGAAAATGCGTCAAAAAGAAATTTCGATGCGCGCCAAAGCCGGCGTGGGGGGAGCGGAGATGTCAGCTAGTGCATTGCTGCCGGTAGCGTTCGTCCTCGGCTATTTGCTCGGCTCTATCCCATTTGGGTTGATCCTGACACAACTCGCGGGAACACAGGACCTGCGCTCGATCGGCTCCGGCAATATTGGCGCTACCAATGTGTTGCGCACCGGGCGCAAGGGCCTCGCTGCGGCAACCCTGCTGCTCGACATGCTCAAAGGCACCGTCGCCGTCATCGGCGCCGGGTATTTCGCCGGCCCCAACGCCGCGATGCTGGCCGCGCTCGGCGCCTTCCTCGGTCACCTGTTTCCGGTATGGCTCAAGTTCAAGGGCGGCAAAGGCGTAGCGGTCTATATCGGCGTGCTGATCGGCCTGTTCTGGCCAGCCGCGGTGGTGTTTTGCCTGCTGTGGCTCGCGACCGCCGTGACATCGCGCTATTCCTCGCTCTCCGCGCTGGTGGCAAGTTTCGTCACGCCTATTTTCCTGTGGTGGTTCGGCCACCCCGCCCTCGCTTCGCTGTTCGCAGTGCTGACGCTATTGCTGTTCTACATGCATCGCGAAAACATCAGGCGGCTGCAGGCCGGGACCGAGGGGCGGATCGGGGAGAAGTAATCCTTCATTGTCGCGCCAGCGCTTGTTCCACGAACGACGCAGCCGCCAGCGCGCCGGCGTCGTCGCCAAATCGGGCGATGACCTGCACGCCAACAGGCAACCCACCCTCGGCGATCGTGGCGGGAATGTTGACGCAGGGAACCCCCATCAGGGTCCAGAGCTGGTTGAATCGCGCATCGCCTGTCGAAGCCAGCCCGTTGGGCGCGGCGCCGGGCGCCGAGAACGTCAGCAACACGTCAACCTCTTTGAACAACCC
>JBAVEE010000360.1:0-1741 GCA_049587575.1 Bradyrhizobium sp. | reverse complement strand
CGGCATATCGGGATGGCGGATGATATTGTGCGGCTGGCCCATCAGCTCGGCTTCGGTAAACCCCGACGCGTCAACGAACTGATCGTTGAAAAAGGTCAGCCTGCCTTTGGTGTCGGTCTTCGAGACGATGAGGGCTTCGTCAGTGATCGGATACTCGACGTCGGTGACCGGAAGATTGGTGCGCATCTCTTTTGGTTCCTGAGGGTCGGTGTCTTGAATGGATGAAATTTCACGCTGACAACGGGTCGCGCACCTGCGGCGCAGCTTTAGAGCTGCCGGGTCATGTCCCGGGCGAGTTGCAGCAATTCCTCGATCATCAGAAGATCGTCCTTGCAGAGCTTCTCCAGCGCGGGGTCGTTCAATATCTTGACGAGCTTGCGCGCGTGCTGGACGGCTAGATCGAGCAGGAAAATGACGCCGTGGAGTTCTGTTTTGACTTTCGACTCCAGCTCTCTGAAACGCGAAACCATACCGGAGATATCGGCGACGGCGCGTTCCGGCGAACGCCGCGTCGCTCCCTTTCGAAAGCGTGTTGCTTGTTCCTCGAATTTTACGACGTTGAGCATTGATCTGGCCTTTGTATCCCGGACAGTCCTCGTCCTGGGACGACCGGTCGAAGACAAATTTAGCGCAATGCTGTTAGCGCCCGATTAGACCTGCCAATGTCATACAATCCAGATTGCGCCACTACCTCACAGATACATCCGCACACGATAGCCCGCGAAAGGACCGGCGTAATTTGATCATTGCTGTCATTATTTGAGCGGCGGACAGAAGCAGCCTGGCAATTCTGCGGCGCAAGCTTCAGCTGGCTGGCTTTTCTGCGATTAAAGGCTCATAAAAAGCGAGTTTGTCGAATCAGATTGCGAACATCATCTCATGCCGCCCCGATCAGCGTTGCTGAGCAACTTTCCGGTCTTGCAAACCAGCGATCCGGAGTTGGCCATAGATCGCCTGGCGACCCTCGGCCTGACTAGCCTGGACATGGCGCCGAGCGACAATGTATTTGCGGTTCGCGCCAACCACCTGCAAATGACCAGTCTCGGGCTGTCCTATTGCGCCTATGGCAGCGACGTCACGCTCGGCTTCAGGGAAGCGTCGTTCGTGCGCCAGTTGTTCAGCATTGACGGCGTGGGCCGGTACGCGACGGGCGGGCGATCCGGCGAGATTACGCCTGGATCATGGAGTCCGGTTCTTCCAAGTTCGACACCGCTGCAGATGGAATTCAGACCGGGCTATCGCCAGCTCGTATTGCGCATTGAACTCGATGCGTTGCGACGCTATTTGAGTGCGCTGGTCGGGCAGGAGGTGGGGGAATCGCTGGTATTCGATGAAACCGATGAACGCCAGCCTGCGTTGAGCAGCCTGCGGCGCAGGATTTTTCAATTCGCATCCGACTTCAACGAACGCGGCGTGTTTTTCTCCGATCTCGCAGCCGCCGAAGTCGAACGCATGGTGACCATGAAATTCCTGATGTGTCACCGCCACAATTACACTCATCTGTTGTTGCGCGAGCCGCTTCCCTGCACCTCATCCGCGGTCAGGACCGTCGAGGAATTCATCGAAGCAAACTGGCACAAGCCGATCGACGTTCCGGCAATGGCGAAGGTCAGCGCGAGAAGCCTGTTCCGCCAATTCAAGAAAGACCGCGGTTACTCCCCGGCGGATTTTGCAAAGCGGATCCGGCTCGATCACGCACGCGAAATGCTCGAACAATCCGGCGGAACGGCGTCGGTGACGC
>JBAVEE010000359.1:0-3171 GCA_049587575.1 Bradyrhizobium sp. | reverse complement strand
ATTCTAGGCTGCATGACCGACCGTCTTCCCGTCATCGACGTCTCGCCGTTGCTCTCGGGCGATCGCGCTGGTTCCGCCCACGTCGCCGCCGAAATCGGCGCCACCTGCCGCGATCTCGGCTTCTTCTACGCAACCGGCCACGGCATCACGGCGGACGCTCTCGCTGACCTCGCCGCCGCCAGCCATCGCTTCTTCGCACTGCCGGAGGCGGCGAAGATGGAGATCGCCATGGCGCGCGGCGGCTGGGCGTGGCGCGGCTTCTTTCCGGTCGGCGGCGAACTCACCTCCGGCAAGCCGGACCTGAAGGAAGGGCTCTATTTCGGCGGTGTGTCACGAACGCACCAACATGCAAGGAGGTGCGATGCTGTACGAGAGATGAGGGTAGGCCCCTCGGAGCCGGCGGTCAGGCGCAGGCTCCAAACCCCCGCAAGCTGCGATCGTCAAGAGCGATGGTGGTGAGCGTTGCGGAAAAGTCGGGACCAGATCCCGGCAGGTAAGATGCGGGAAGGCGAGCGCAAGCGAACCGTCGATGAAATGCCGAAACTAGTCAGACGACGTCGAAACCGGGGGAACGCCGAAACCCCGGGACAAGTTCGGGGGATAACCTGCTCCTGCCCGAGCGGCGTCCGGCATGTAGACGGCGCGAGTCCACATCAGGCTTTCGTATGGAACGTGAGAACCTGTCGTTCCGATGCAAAGGGAGACATCCAATTGGCTGAAACCGAGAGGACCAGAGTACCGATGCGGAGCACAGGGGCGGAGCGGTTCGTAGTAGGGAGGAAGGTTCTGTAATGGGACTGGACCGAAGGGACCGCATTGTTCAGCCGCGGCCCAGAGCCAACCGGTAACGGGAGGAGCTCTGTGGACGAGGCAAAGCCGTTCGACATCCCCAAGCGGGAAATCTGGGAAGCCTTCAAGAAAGTGAAGGCGAACCGGGGAGCGGCTGGAATAGACGGACAAACGATCGAAGAGTTCGAGGCTGACCTTGCAAGCAGCCTCTACAAACTCTGGAATCGCATGTCGTCAGGCAGCTACCATCCCTTACCGGTGCGACGGGTGATGATCCCGAAGTCCGGCGGCGGTGAGCGACCACTGGGTATCCCCACGGTCGCCGACCGCGTTGCACAAGAGGTCGTGAAACGGCGCTTGGAGCGCGTTCTTGAGCCGATCTTCCACGACGATTCCTACGGGTATCGTCCAGGTCGTTCGGCTCTCGACGCGGTCCGCAAAGCTCGTCAGCGCTGCTGGCGCAGTGACTGGGTGCTGGATATCGACATCAAGAGCTTCTTCGACACCATCGACTGGGCCCTGCTGCTCAAGGCTGTCCGCAAACACACGGACTGCCCCTGGGAGCTGCTCTACATCGACCGGTGGCTGAAGGCGGCCGTGCAGCTGGAAGATGGAAGCGTCGTTGCGCGAACTGCGGGAACGCCACAAGGCGGCGTCATCAGCCCTCTTCTGGCAAATTTGTTCCTGCATTACGCGTTTGATACGTGGATGGCGCGGAATTATCCCGCCATTGCGTTCGAGCGCTACGCGGACGACATCATCTGCCATTGCCAAAGCGAAGGGGAAGCCCGGGAGTTGTGGCGAGCCATCGACGCACGCTTTACGGCGTGTGGGCTCATGCTGCATCCGCAGAAGACGAAGCTCGTCTACTGCAAGGACTGGAACCGGCGCAGGGACTATCCGCTGATCAGCTTCGACTTTCTCGGCTACAACTTTCGGCCGAGAAAGACGATCTGGCACGGTCGTCTCTTCGTTCATTCCTTCCTTCCTGCCGCCAGTCCCAAAGCGCTGAAGGCAATCGGGTCAACGATCCGACAATGGCGTTTGCACCATTGGACGCAGATGAGCCTTGAGGATCTCGCCGGGCGCTACAACGCCTACATCCAAGGCTGGATCAACTATTTTGGCTGTTTCTATGGGTCTCGACTGTCGCACACGCTGCTCCAGATCGATGCCTTCCTGACGCAATGGGCGCGCCGAAAGTATCGGCGCCTCAGGCGGCGCCCGAGAAGCGCAAGAGCATGGCTGCGTCGCGTACGCACCGCAGATCCTCAGCTCTTCGCCCACTGGCGCTTCGTGGATATCAGCGACCGAACATCGGGAGCCGTGTTTGTGTCACGAGTGCCGCCTGTCCAAACGGCGGTGCGCAACTGCATGGGAGATGAAGGATGAGCCTTCGGGGTCGCCTTGTAGGAGGAGGCCCCAAACGACCATGAGCTGCTTCGGTCAAAAGCCGCGGTGGTGAACGTCATGGAAAAGACGCGGGCAAGACCGCGTCACGTGGGATTGAGAGAGACGAGCGCAAGCAAACCTCCGTCGAAGCATCGAAACCCGATCAGACGACATCGAAACTGGGGACGACACGGTGCTCCAGGATCAGCACGGCGGCAACCTACCTACTGGCCGTGCGGTGTCCGGTGCGCAGGAGGCGTGACTCTCATTCGGGCTCTTGTGCGGAACGTGAGAACCTGGCCGGCGATGCTAAAGGAAAAGGCTCAAGCGGCGATCACCGTGAGGCCGAAAGTACCGATGCGCCGGAGAGGGGCGGACTGCTTCGTAGTAGCGACGAAGGCTCTGTAATGGGGCTGGAGCGAAGGGGGCAGGTCATCGCCGCTGATTTGGGCCAACCGGGCGACCGGGAGGAGCTCTTCGTTCAGTGGAGGCCGCCAGGCCTTGCGCGATGGCACGAGCCGGATGATGCGAGAGCATCAAGTCCGGATCTGTGAGAGGCTCGGGGTGAAATTCCCCGGGCCTACTCGGCGAACCGAGAGGCTCACGCACGGTTCTAGGAGCGCCCGGAGGTGTGATCCCTCCGGGCGACTCGCCAACTCCGACAGGAAGCCGACGTCCATCTCGAGATGGGTGCGCACGATCTGCAGCACCTTCTGGACATGCGCGTCCGTATCGCCTGACGCCCCCTTAATCCCTATCGCGTCGAAGAGCGCGCGGCTCTCGGTCAAAGCCTCATCAACCATGCGGCATTCTCCCCCTTGAGGCCAGTATGCCGCAGGACGGTTAGCAATCGGTTTTGCTGCTGGTTAGGAGCATGTTTGCAGTTCCTAGCCCTGACGCTCGAACGCCATCGCTCGCTGCAACGATCGAGGCGCCTTCAGCGACGTCTGGCGACGGGCCGAGGAAACCTCAGCGTTGGCTCAGCTCCAG
>JBAVEE010000358.1:0-3157 GCA_049587575.1 Bradyrhizobium sp. | reverse complement strand
GATGATCCCGCTGCGCAGCCTCGCCGAAACGCGCATTGTCGTGGGTCCACCGGCATTGATCCGGTACAATAACCTGCGCGCCGTGACTATTCAGGGCGGTCCGGCGTCGGGCATATCGTCAGGTCAGGCGCTGAAAGCGTTCGAGGAAATCGCAGCGAAGACGCTCCCGCAAGGCTATGCAGGCGAGTGGACCGATACGGCATTTCAGGAAAAGCGGGCCGAGGGCAAGACCGCGATCATTCTCGGCTTTGCGGTCCTGTTCGCCTACCTGTTCCTGGTCGCGCTCTACGAAAGCTGGACGATTCCGGTGCCGGTGCTGCTGTCGGTTGCGATCGGCATTCTCGGATCGTTTGGCGCCATTGTCATGACCGGCCTGACGCTCGACCTCTACGGCCAGATCGGCATGGTCGTGCTGATTGGCCTCGCGGCCAAGAACGGCATTCTGATCGTTGAGTTCGCCAAGGAGAAGCGCGAGCACGGCGTTCCCCTGCTCGAAGCCGCGGCAGAAGGCGCCCGTCTGCGCTTCCGCCCCGTGATGATGACGTCGTTCGCGTTCATTCTTGGGCTTTATCCGCTGGTCGTGGCACAGGGCGCCTCAGAGCTGGCACGGCGCGGCGTCGGCACGCCGGTGTTCGGCGGAATGATCCTGGCGTCCTTCATCGGCATCTTCGCGATCCCGCCGCTCTATGTAATGTTCCAGGCCATTCGGGAGCGGCTGCGGCCTGGCTCGCGTCCAGCCACCGAGCAGCAGTCTGCTGCAACGCCATCGCAACCGAAGCCACCCGAGCATGTCGCGGCAGAATAGGCGTCATCTTTTCAGGGAGAATACAATGTTTGACTTTCATCGCCCGACAATTCTCGGTGCTGTTCTGTCTGGAATAGTGCTGATGCTGCCGGTCCGGGCCAGCGCCATCGAACTTTCGGGGGCCTGGGCAACAGAATCGAATCTGTGCAACCGCGTATTCGCCAAGAAGGGCAACCAGGTCGTGTTCGCCGAGCTGTCAGACCTGTTCGGCTCAGGCTTCATCATTGAGGGGAACAAGATCACAGGGAAGATCGCGCGATGCACGATCACCTCGCGAAAGCAGGACGGCGATAATCTGGATCTCGGTGCGGCCTGCGCGACGAGCATCATGACCCAGAACGTCCATTTCAGTCTGAAAGTCATCGACGATAATAATTTGAACAGGCTGTTCCCGGACATCCCGGGAATGATGCTCAAATATACCAGGTGCGCACTTTAGCGCCGGTCGTTGTAGTGGCGCTAAAAAGGGCGACCGCCATGTCCGAATTTTTCCAATTTTCGGAAGCTGAGGCTTTGCGAGACAGGCGTCAGATGAAAATCCGCGCCCTTCGACCGGAAGACCGCAACGGTCTCATCGCGGCGGTCCGCCGTTTCGGTGCATAGCTGCTCAGCGATAATGCTGTCCTTGCCCTGCTGATTTGGCTTTTGGCCCTTATTGCAATTGCGCAACTGCTGAAGCTCGAACACCCAATCTACGCATTCCTAGCTGCCGTCATTCTGACCGACCTTGTGCCATCACAAAGTCAGCAACTTGGACTGCGTCGTCTTTTGGCAACCGTCTTGGACGCGATCTGCGGAGCCACACTCAGCCCGATACTGGTGCCGAGCCCCTGGGGAATCGGAATCGGCGTCCTGGCTGCGATGCTGATGTCTCAGCTTTTCAGAGCTCGGGACGCCGCCAAGGTCGCCGGATACATTTGCGGGATCGTCGTTCTCGATCACAGTGTGGAGCCTTGGCACTATGCGTTCTATCGTCTGATCGAGACCGCCCTGGGTGTTGTCGTGGCTTGGCTGATAAGTTACGTGCCGAAGCTCATTCGAATAGAGGAATCCGGAAAGAGGACGCGTAAGAACGCTGACACGCATCAACGTGTGGCCGGGGCCGTACGTGCCCATCAGCGTAAACCTATTTCTCCTGAATTTGACCTAGATACCCAACAATATCCAATATCCGGCTTCGAATAACCTGCTCAGAATCGCAGGGGAGGTCCAGCAATGAATCAATGGCTCTGGGTTCACGCACTTTTCTTTGCGGACCCGGCGGAAGTCCTTGCCGACATCCCCAGATTGGCATTGCCGCATCGCGGTGTCGATTTGCGCTTCGCCCATCAATTGTCTCGACAATGGCCTGTGGTGAAAAGACGCCCTTGTTTCTCTTGGCGAGGACGGTCAAGTCGGCGGGCTTGATTTTCAGTTTGCTGCTCATCGGACCCGCGCCCTTGCCATCGGCTCCGTGACAATCCGCGCATTTCGAAAGAAACTCAGCGCGCCCCTTGTCGAGATCCAGAGCCCAGACCGAAGCACTCGTTGCGATCAAAACCCCGGCAATCAACAAGTGTCTTAATATGGTCTGTTGCACAGCCTGCTCCACCTATTGGTGATGAACAAATCCGATGAGAGGTGAGGGCGCCCGCCGTCACCGGGAGTTTGCGCTGACAGTGGTCCCCAATCACATATCAAGCGGTCCCAGGTTTGCTTGTTGGGGGATTTATGGGGCCGATAGTGACTAGGAATCTATTGATCGTCGTCGCGGCCCTTTCTCTGGCTTCGTGTGACGCAGGAAATGGCAAGAACGACATCATCGGATTTAAGCCTGGTATGACGAAGGCAGACGTCCACGCCTTGGCCGACAGTCATAACTGGAGCTGCAGTAACCGAACAGGAATAAGTCCCATGCCGGCCGGGCAGGAGATGTGCCACACATCGGGCGGCGAGATGACGGTAATTTACGCGACCAACATAGATGGATGGCTGGTGTGGGAGTTGAGTTTTCAGTTCAGTCCCGGGATCCACGGGGACGGTGTGGTCGAGAGCCAGATTAAGGATATCTCAGATCAGTACGGCAAGAAACCTGATCGGGTCGTAAGGCCAGACGGCTTTATTGTTCAAGCCCTATGGAATTTGGATAATGGCAACGTCCTAACGCTCGGCAACCTTGGCATCTTAGATTTGCAAAACTTGGCCATGGTGACGGAGGCTGAAAAAGCCGCTGATCGTAAGGCGGTTCAAGCAAATCCCACTCCGAAGTTCTGATACGGGAACCTCACGGGTCAGGCCCGACGTGCGTCGTCCGGAAATCGTCGTGCGCCGGGCCACTGCCTAACTTGGCCCACGCCGGCGCGAGATCAAGAG
>JBAVEE010000357.1:0-2677 GCA_049587575.1 Bradyrhizobium sp. | reverse complement strand
GCCTTGATGTTCGGCTCGCCCCATGAAGAGGCCACGAGATTGATCGCTTCGGTCGCATTGCGGGTGAAGACGATCTCTTCGGTACGCCCGGCGTTGAGAAATTTTGCCACCTTGGCGCGGCCGCCTTCATAGGCTTCGGTCGCGGCATTGGCCAGGTAGTGCAGCCCGCGATGCACGTTGGCATATTCGGTCTTGTAGGCTTGCGTCATGCGGTCGAGCACCGCATTGGGCTTCTGCGCCGACGCGGCGTTGTCGAGATAGACCAGCGGCTTGTCATAGACCTTGAGCGCCAGCGCGGGAAAGTCTTCCCGCACCCTGGCGACATCATATGAACCGTTCGAGACCGCCGGATGCATGGTCATCCCCGTGCCTCCAGCCAGCGTTGCGCGGCCGAGATCGCAAGCTCGCGCAAGCCGTCATTGGCGATCTGCTCGATCGCCTCGCCGACGAACGCCTGGATCAGCAGCGCCTGCGCCGCCTTCTCGGACAGGCCGCGCGCGCGCAGGTAAAATAATAGGCTTTCGTCGAGCGCGCCGGTGGTCGCGCCATGGCCGCAGGTTACGTCGTCGGCGAAAATTTCCAGTTCCGGCTTGTTGTCGGCTTCCGCCTCGTCGGACAACAGCAGCGCCCGCGTCATCATCCTGGCGTCGGTCTTCTGCGCCTTCGGGCGAACGATGATGCGGCCCTGAAACACCGAATGTCCGCGATCATCGATGACCGCGCGGAAGATTTCGCGGCTGGTGCAGTTCGGCACGGCGTGATCGAGAAACAGCGTGGTGTCGGCGTGCTGGCGGCCGTTGAGCAGATTGACGCCGTTGGTCTCGACCCGGGAGCCCTCGCCTGCGACCGCGATGACGGCCTGATAGCGGCTGACGAGCGACCCGGTATTCATCCCGAAAGTGTTGAAATGCGCATTGGCGCCCAGCGTCACAACCGCCGAGCAGATGTTGAAGGCCTCGCGACTGTCCTCGACCAGGCGCACATGGTCGAGCCGCGCACCATCGCCGATCGCTGCGATCAGCGAGTCATGGACCTGATAGGCTTTCGCAGCCTCCGCGCCGACGTAGCTTTCCACCAGGGTCGCGCTTGCGGCCTTGCCGACACGGATCAATGAGCGCGTGAACATCGCCGCCGGCGCTGCGCCGCTGGCGATATGGACGATATGCAGGGGCTGCCGGAGCGCGGCGCCGTCGGCGACCTCGATCACGATTCCATCCGTCATCATCGCGCTGTTGAGCGCCACCATGGAATTGGAATTTTCGGGCGCGAACAGTTGCGCTTGCAACGCAGTATCGCCGCCCTCCAGCACGTCACGCAGCGTGCGGATGCCGAGGCCTTTCTCCAAATCCGTGATTTCGGACAGCGTTGGTGCGAATACGCCATCCACCAGCACCACCCGGCGCACGCCGGGAATGACGTGCAGCTTCAAGGCGGTGCCCGCGCGCGTCAGTGCTCCGGCATCCGGCGCTGCGGCCGACGGCAACACTTCGCGCATCAGCACGCGCAGATCGGTGTATTTCCAGTCCTCGATCCGCCGGTGCGGCAAGCCTAGGCGTTCGTAAGCCTCAAAAGCCCGCTGACGCGCGTCCGCGACCTTGCCCGCGCCAGGCAGCCGGTCCCGCGCCGTCGCGAAGATATCGCTTGGCGCGCGCGCGGTATCGGTTTTTGCCAGTGCCAGATTCATCATCAATTCCGTCTTGGATGCCGCTCTCGCCGTCAGGCCGCGTCTTCGAACTGGGCGTAACCGGACGCCTCGAGTTCCAGCGCCAGTTGCTTGTCGCCGCTCTTCACCACGCGGCCCTTCGACATCACGTGGACGACGTCCGGCACGATGTAGTTGAGGAGCCGCTGATAATGCGTGATCACCACCATCGCCCGATCGGGCGAACGCAGCGCATTGACCCCGTCGGCGGCAACCCGCAGCGCATCGATGTCGAGGCCGGAATCCATTTCATCCAGAATGCACAGGCTCGGCTCGAACAGCGCCATCTGCAGGATTTCGTTGCGCTTCTTTTCGCCGCCGGAGAATCCGACATTGACGCCGCGGCGGAGCATGTCCTGCGGAATGTTCAGGCTTTTGGCGACTTCGCGCACCTTCTTCAGAAAGTCCGGGGTCGAAAACTCGGTCTCGCCGCGCGCCTTGCGCTGGGCGTTCAGCGCGGTGCGCAGGAACGTCATGGTGGCGACACCGGGAATCTCGACCGGATACTGGAACGCGAGGAACACGCCCTTGGCGGCGCGCTGGTCGGGCGCCATCTCAAGCAGGTTCTCGCCCTTGAACAGGATTTCGCCGCCGGTGACTTCATAGCCCGGCTTGCCGGCGATGACATGGCTCAGCGTCGACTTGCCGGAGCCGTTCGGTCCCATGATCGCGTGCACTTCGCCCTTGTTGACGGTGAGCGAAAGCCCGTGGAGGATTTCACGCTCCTCGACACGAACCTGCAGATTTTTGACTTCGAGTAACACAGTCATTGTTTTTCCTTCTGAACTGTCGCAACTGCACTCGGCTGCGCCGGCTTATTCAGTTTAATCGGATCGGTAGAGGCGCCCATGGAACCAAGCACGATCATAAAAAAAATCCCATCCCGCCGAACTTCAAAAGCTAGCCTCCGAACAGCTTTGTCTCCTGCCATCCTCCGAACGCACCCGCTATCGCGATGAAGCCACCGACGAATGC
>JBAVEE010000356.1:0-11023 GCA_049587575.1 Bradyrhizobium sp. | reverse complement strand
GCGAGCCTGGCGTCGGTTTTTGTCATCCTCAACCGGTATTTCGATCGTCCTTCCGCCCTGCCGCCGCAGGAGATCAACGGCCGGCCCAACTACAATTTTGGTCCGATCAAGTTCGCGACGATCATGTCCGTGTTCTGGGGAATCGCCGGATTCACCGTCGGGCTTTTGATAGCCAGCCAGCTCGCCTGGCCGGCGCTCAATTTCGACTTGCCGTGGACCAGTTTTGGCCGGTTGCGGCCGCTGCATACATCCGCCGTGATCTTTGCCTTCGGCGGCAATGTGCTTATCGCAACGTCATTCTATGTCGTTCAAAAGACATCGCGGGTTCGCTTGGCCGGCGATCTCGCGCCATGGTTTGTCGTGCTCGGCTACAATTTTTTTATCCTCATTGCGGGCACCGGCTATCTGCTCGGGGTGACTCAATCGAAGGAATACGCCGAGCCCGAATGGTACGCCGATCTGTGGCTGACGATTGTCTGGGTTACCTATCTGCTGGTGTTCCTGATGACCCTTGTGAAGCGCAAGGAGCCGCACATCTTCGTCGCGAACTGGTTTTATCTTGCCTTCATCGTCACCATCGCGGTGCTTCACCTCGGCAACAATCCCGCAGTCCCGGTATCGGTGTTCGGCTCGAAATCGTACATCGTCTGGGGCGGCGTTCAGGACGCGATGTTCCAGTGGTGGTACGGGCACAATGCCGTCGGGTTCTTCCTGACCGCCGGCTTTCTCGCCATCATGTACTACTTTATCCCGAAGCGCGCCGAGCGGCCGATCTATTCATACCGGTTGTCGATCATTCACTTCTGGGCGCTGATCTTTCTCTACATCTGGGCAGGCCCGCATCATCTGCACTACACGGCACTTCCGGACTGGGCCCAGACTCTTGGTATGACCTTTTCCATCATGCTCTGGATGCCCTCCTGGGGCGGGATGATCAACGGCTTGATGACGCTGTCGGGCGCCTGGGACAAGCTCCGCACCGATCCAGTGCTGCGTATGCTCGTGGTGTCCGTCGCCTTCTATGGCATGTCGACCTTCGAAGGTCCGATGATGTCGATCAAGGTCGTGAATTCGCTGAGCCACTACACCGACTGGACCATTGGTCACGTTCACTCGGGCGCCTTGGGCTGGGTTGGTTTTGTCTCATTCGGCGCGCTCTATTGCATGGTGCCCTGGTTATGGGATCGCAAGGGACTTTACAGTCTCAAGCTCGTCAACTGGCACTTCTGGATCGCAACCATCGGAATCGTCCTCTACATCTCCGCGATGTGGGTGTCGGGGATTCTGCAAGGCCTGATGTGGCGCGCCTACACCTCGCTTGGCTTCCTGGAATATTCCTTCATCGAGACCGTGGAGGCGATGCATCCGTTCTACATGATCCGCGCGGCAGGCGGAGCGCTGTTCCTGATCGGAGCCCTGATCATGGCCTATAACCTCTGGATGACGGTGCGCGCCGGTGAGGCGGAAGTGCAGTCGCCAGTCGCTCTTCAACCGGCGGAATGAGGAGCGGACAAATGTCATTCTGGACACGGCATCAAATCTTCGAAAAGAATTCGATCGTCCTGATCGTCGGAATTCTTGCAGTCATCGCGATCGGCGGCCTGGTGGAAATCACCCCGCTGTTCTACCTGAAGAGCACGATCGAGGTCGTCGATGGCGTCAGGCCGTATACGCCGCTGGAGCTGACCGGCCGCAATATCTACGTCCGCGAGGGATGCTATCTGTGCCACTCGCAGATGATCCGGCCATTGCGCGACGAGGTCGAGCGTTACGGCCACTTCTCGCTTGCCGCCGAAAGCATGTACGACCACCCGTTTCAGTGGGGATCGAAGCGAACCGGTCCCGATCTTGCACGCGTCGGCGCCAAATATTCGGACGACTGGCATGTCACGCATCTGACGAATCCGCGCGCGATCGTTCCGCAGTCGGTGATGCCCGGTTATCCATTTTTGGCCAAGACCGAGATTGATCCCGCGACCATCGCCGATCATCTGCGAACCAGCCGCATCGTCGGCGTGCCCTATACGGATGACCAGATTGCCAATGCCGTTGCCGATCTGAATGCGCAGGCGGATCCGGACAATGCCGGGGCGGACGCATTTGCAAAACGTTATCCGAAGGCGGTCGTGCGCAACTTCGACGGCAAGGCCGGCGCCCCCACCGAAATGGACGCACTGATCGCCTATCTACAGGTGCTGGGCACGTTGGTCGATTTCAAACTCTACAACGAAAAAGCCAATCTTCGCTGAGAAGGCAGAACGATGCGAGCAATCCTGACGGTTGAGAATTTTACATCGAATTTTGTCACGACGTTCTGGACCCCGATCTTCGTCGGAATATTCCTGGCAATCGTGGCTTATGCGCTTTGGCCTCGCAACCAGAAAGCTTTCGACGAGGCGTCGAAGATGCCGTTGCGGGAGGAATGATTGGATCATGGCTGAACAGAACGATTTCGACCACGTCTCCGGCAAAACGACCACGGGTCACGAGTGGGACGGCATCAAGGAACTGAACACGCCGCTGCCGCGGTGGTGGGTCCTGACCTTCTATGCCTGCATTATCTGGGCGGTAGGGTACTGGATCGTGTATCCGGCGTGGCCGCTGCTGTCGGGCTACTCCACCGGGGTGCTGCATTACTCGTCCCGTGCGGACGTCGCCGTGGAGCTCGCAAACCTCGAGAAGATTCGCGGCGAGAAAATGGTCGCGCTTGGCGCCGCCTCCCTCGCTGATATCGAGAAGGACCCGGCGTTGCTTGCGCTGGCGCGTGCCCGCGGCAAGACGGTATTTGGCGATAATTGCGCGGCATGCCATGGCAGCGGCGCGGCTGGTGCCAAGGGGTATCCCAACCTGAACGATGACGACTGGCTTTGGGGCGGCACGCTCGACCAGATCATGCAGACGATTCAGTTCGGTGTGCGCTCAGGGCATCCAAAGACCCACGACAGCGCCATGCTTGCTTTCGGCAAGGAGGGGATCCTCAAGCCGGAGCAGATCGTCACGGTCGCCAATTACGTTCGATCGTTGTCCGGCCTGCCGACGAGCCAGGGATACGATGCGGCCGCAGGCGCTAAGATCTTCACGGAGAACTGCACGGCGTGTCATGGAGAGACGGCGAAGGGAAATCAGGAGCTCGGCGCACCTAATCTCACCGACAAGATCTGGCTCTATGGTTCCGACGAGGCGACGCTCGTCGAGACGATCACCAATGGCCGCTCCGGCGTCATGCCGGCATGGGTGGGGCGCCTTGATCCCTCCACCATCAAGGCAATGGCGGTCTATGTTCACTCGCTCGGCGGGGGAAAGTGACCGCAGGCGGGCAGGGGAACCCGGAATCGGTGTTCTGTTTGAGGTGGATCAACCACGGGTCTGGAGTGGGGTCTACGTTCAGCCATGGATGCGAGATGAATCCCGCCGATGAACAAGCCTGTGCTCCCAGCTGACGTCGAACTTAATGTTGACGGGCCGCTATATGCGGCGCGTAAGCAGATCTATCCGCAAAGCGTCTCCGGAACATTCCGCCGCGTCAAATGGGGCCTGATGGCCTTCTGTCTCGGCGTCTACTATCTGCTGCCTTTCGTGCGCTGGAATCGCGGCCTGGGGGCGCCAAGCCAGGCGGTCCTGGTGGACCTGCCCAACAGTCGATTCTATTTCTTTTTCATCGAGCTGTGGCCGCAGGAAATCTATTATTTCACCGGGTTGCTGATCGTCGCGGCCATCGCGCTTTTTCTGATGAATTCGCTCGGCGGCCGCATCTGGTGCGGATATCTATGTCCGCAAACGGTGTGGACGGATTTGTTCTATGCCGTCGAGCGCATGGTCGAAGGTGACCGCCGCGAGCGCATGCACAAGGCGGCGGCGCGCGGTACGCCGAAACTGAAGCGTTTCGCGGAGATCGCGCTGAAGCATTCGATCTGGCTGTTGATTGCGTGGTGGACCGGGGGCGCCTGGGTGCTCTACTTCAACGACGCGCCGACGCTGGTGAAGCAGCTTGCGACCTTCCAGGCACCGATGCTCGCCTATATCTGGATCGCGATATTGACCGCGACGACCTATCTGCTCGCAGGCTTCATGCGCGAACAGGTCTGCGTCTACATGTGCCCGTGGCCCCGTATCCAGGCGGCCCTCACCGATGAGTGGGCGCTGAACGTCACTTACAAATACGACCGTGGCGAAAAACGTACGTCCCTGAAGAAGGCAAGCGAATTGCGGGCGCATGGCGAAACCGCGGGCGACTGCATCGATTGCTATCAATGCGTCGCGGTCTGCCCGACCGGAATTGATATCCGCGACGGCGCGCAACTCGAGTGCATACAGTGCGGCCTGTGCATCGATGCCTGCGATACCGTGATGAAAAAGGTCGGCAGAGAGCCCCGCCTGATCGGTTACGACAACGACATCAATATACAGCGGCGTCAGGCCGGCAAGCCGCCGATCTACCGTATTGTGAGACCGCGGACCATCGTCTACAGCGCGATGATCGTCGGCGTCGGCGCGATCATGCTGTATGCACTGCTGACGCGGTCGCTGCTCGACGTCAACGTCTTGCACGACCGAAATCCGGTCGCGGTGCGACTGAGCGACGGCTCAATTCGCAACGCCTACACGGTCCGTTTCCTGAACAAGCGGGCATTCGACCGCGTGGTGGCAATCGACATCGATGGCCCCAACAATGCGACCGTCCACATCGTGGGCGCGGATTCCGTCACGCCGGACCGCCCCATGATCATCCTCGGCCGCGACACCACCACCGAACTGAGGGTTCTCGTCACCGCGCCCTCAGAAGACAATCCCGAAAAATCGATCCCGTTGAAATTCCGTGTAACCGATATCGGACTGGGCGAGGTTGCTTCGGCGACCGATAACTTCGTCTCTCCATGAAAATGCCAAAGGAGCTTCGTATGAACAGGCCGATTGCTTCACCGAAGCCGTTAACCGGTCGCAAGGTGCTGTTGATGCTTGTTGCGTTCTTTGGCGTGGTGTTCGGCGTGAACTTCCTCATGATGAAGCTCGCGATCGATACCTTGCCGGGGACCGAGGTGGACAGCGCCTATAGCGCGAGTCTCGCTTACGAAATGGAGATCGCGGCTGCTCGCGATCAGAATACGCGAAACTGGCGGGTCGATGCGCATATCCAGCGCAGCCCGGAGGGCGACGCGACGCTGCAGATCGAGGCCCGCGACAATGGCGGCGCGCCGATATCGGGCTTGAAGTTTCAGGGCCGTCTCGAGCGGCCTACCGACAGGCGGGCCGATCGACCGGTTGAGCTTGCGGAAGTAGGGAGCGGCATTTATCGCGGTAGCGCGCCGCTGGTCGCGGCAGGGCAATGGGATCTGGTTCTCGAAGGAGACGCCGCCGGACAGCGGATGTTCCTGTCGAAAAATCGCATGTTGTTGCATTAGCGGGGCCGCATCATGCAAGCGACGCGGGATTTTTCGCACTATGTAAAGGATGTGGGCGCAGGCCTGCAGCACATCGATCTGGCGGTTGAGGGCGTCAATTGCGCCGGCTGCATGTCCAAGATCGAGCGTGGGCTTTCGGCGATACCCGACGTCACGCTGGCGCGCGTCAATCTCACCGACCGTCGCGTCGCGCTGGAGTGGAAGGAGGGGGCGCTCGATCCCGCCAATTTTATCGACCGGCTTGCCGAGCTTGGATACAAGGCCTATCCGTTCGAAACTGCGGATGCGGAAGCCGCGGAGAGCGAGCAGTCGCGCTTTCTCTTGCGCTGCCTCGGGGTCGCGGCATTCGCCACCATGAACGTCATGATGCTTTCTGTTCCGGTGTGGTCCGGCAATGTCAGCGACATGATCCCCGAACAGCGCGACTTCTTTCATTGGCTTTCGGCGCTGATCGCGCTGCCGGCCGCGGCCTATGCGGGCCAGCCGTTCTTCCGGTCGGCATATCGGGCGTTGCGCACGGGCAACGTCAATATGGACGTTCCGATCAGCATCGGCGTTTTGCTAGCGCTTGCGCTGTCGGTCGTGGAGACCGTGCACCATGCCGAGCACACCTATTTCGATGCGGCGATCATGCTGCTGACCTTTCTGCTGGTCGGGCGCTATCTCGATCAAAGCATGAGGCGGCGAACGCGGGCAGTCGCCGGAAATCTCGCCGCGCTCAAGGCCGAGACCGCCACCAAGTTCATCGGGACCGATGAGATTTCGGAAGTGCCAGTGGCTGCCATCGACCCCGGCGACATCGTCCTGTTGCGCCCGGGGGAGCGTTGCGCGGTCGATGGCACGGTCATCGAAGGACGGTCCGAGATCGACCAGAGCCTGATTACCGGCGAGACCAGCTACGTCGCGGCGGACCCCGGCACTGCGGTCTATGCCGGCTCGCTCAACATATCGGGTACGCTGCGCGTTCGGGTCTCCGCCGCGGCGGAAGGTACGCTGTTGGCCGAGATCACCCGGCTGCTCGACAATGCGTTGCAGGCGCGCTCGCGCTATGTGCGCCTTGCGGACCGGGCGTCACGCCTCTACGCGCCGGTGGTGCACGCGACTGCTTTGCTTACCGTGCTTGGCTGGGTTCTGTCGGGCGCGAGCTGGCACGATGCCATCGTCACGGGTATCGCCGTTCTCATCATCACGTGTCCCTGCGCGCTGGGTCTGGCCATTCCGACGGTGCAGACCGTTGTGTCCGGTGCGATGTTCAGGGCAGGTGTCTTGCTCAATTCCGGCGATTCCATAGAACGTCTGGCCGACGTCGATTACGTCATTTTCGACAAGACCGGAACCCTGACTTTACCCGATCTCGAAGTCGTCAGCGGGACTGATATCCCTGAATTTGCGCTGGGGATTGCCGGACAGTTGGCGCTTGCGAGCCATCATCCGGCCGCGGCGGCGGTGGCACGGGCTTCGAACGCGAAATTACCGCTGATGGGCGCGATTGAAGAGCCCGGGCAGGGGGTACGCAGCCAGATCGGCGGGATAGAGGCGCGGCTCGGACGACCCGCATTCTGCGGGGCGGAACGGCTGGCGGACGCCCGCGCGAGCCTCGATCCGGAAGCTTCGATCGTTGCTTTCAGCCTCGGTGAAGCGAAATACGTATTTTCCGTCCGCCAGGCGCTGCGCCCGGATGCCGCTGCGATGATTTCGGAACTGAAGAAACGCAACATCGCAGTTGAAATTCTCTCGGGCGATCGGGAGCCGGCGGTTCTGGCCGCCGCGCGTACCCTTGGGATTGAGGAGTGGCGCGCGGGTGTGACACCGGCCGACAAGATCGCCCGCATCGAAGATCTGAAGGGCAGGGGATTCAAGGTGATGATGGTCGGCGACGGTCTGAACGACGCGCCGGCGCTGGCGGCGGCGCACGTCTCGATGTCGCCGATCAGTTCGGCGCATTTGAGCCAGGCGACGGCCGATCTGGTGTTCCTCGGCAAGCCGTTGGCTCCGGTGATCGCGGCCATCGATTTCGCGCGCAAGGCGTTGCATCTGATGCGACAGAACCTCTGGCTTGCGGTCGGGTACAACGCGCTGGCGGTTCCGATCGCCATCAGCGGGGTGGTGACACCCCTGATCGCAGCGGCGGCGATGTCCGGCTCCTCGCTCTTCGTCATGCTGAACGCGCTTCGCGCGCGCCGCGTCGCGCATGGAGGGCTATCATGGAAGTAATGGTCATTCTGGTGCCGCTGGCGCTTGGTCTCGGGCTGGTCGGCCTGCTCGGATTTCTCTGGTCGCTGAGGAGCGGGCAGTATGACGATCTGGAAGGCGCCGCCTGGCGCGCCATCGCGGATGACGAGCCGGCGCCGGACGCTCCACCGGATTGAAGGCGATCGCATTCCCGGATCGGCGCAGTCGCCTCTAGGGCGACACAGTCTTCCGATAAAGCGCGCCGTAACAGGCCGCCGAAATATCCCAGCTGAAGGATCTGGACATCGCGCTGCGGCGCATCGAGTCAAGGCGATCCTTGGTCACGAAGGCCGAAAACGCGCGCCGGATGCCGCCGAGGAAGGACTCGGTCGATGGTTGAGAGAACAGGAAGCCGGTTTCGCCGTCGGTGATGGTTTCCGCCAACCCGCCGGTTTGATGGCCGATCGGGAGCGATCCGAACTTCTGCGCGTACATCTGGCTCAGCCCGCATGGTTCAAACCGCGAAGGCATCAGCGTAAAATCGCTGCCGGCGAAGATCCGCCGCGCCTGGCCGTCGTTGAATCCGATGGCGACCCCGATCGCATCCGGCCTGCGGCGGCGCGCATCGATCAGCGCCTGCTCGATCTCGGGTTCGCCGCTGCCGGTCACGATGATCTGCCCGCCGGCCTCGATGATCTCGTCCGCGGCTGACAGCACGAGGTCGATGCCTTTTTGGTGCACGAGACGGGCGACTAGGCCGAAGATCGGACCGCGGGACAATGCGAGGCCAAATTGCTGGCGGACGTAATCCGAGTTTGCTCGCTTGCCTTCCCAGTCTCCCGCACCGAACGGCTGCGCAAGCTGGGCGCAGACGCGGGGGTCCCAGCTTTCGTCGATGCCGTTCAATATCCCGGTCAATTGTTCGGCGTCGGAGCGGCGGCGAAGCAGACCCTCGAGCCCGCAGCCGAGTTCGGGGGTGGTGATCTCCCGTGCATAGGTCTCGCTGACGGTCGTCAGGTGTGAGGCGTAGATGAGGCCACCCTTGAGGAAGGACAATTTGTCGTAGAACTCGAGGCCGTCGATATGAAAGGAGTCCTCCGGTGCGCCGATCCGCCGCAGCGATTCCTTTGCGAACAGGCCCTGATAGGCCAGATTGTGGATGGTCAGGATGGTCGGGATCTTGGCCCCGGCCCAGGCGAGGTAGGCCGGCACCAGCGCGGCCTGCCAGTCATTGACGTGAACCAGGTCGGCTGCCCAATTCTTGTCCAGAGTGCCTGCTGCTAGTTGCGCTGCCACGGAGGCAAATCGCCCGAAGCGGACATCGTTGTCGGGCCAGTCTCGGCCCGTCGCGTCGCCATAGGGGTTCCCCGGCCGCTCATACAGCTGCGGACAGAGCAGGACGTAAACCGGCAGGCCGTCCTTGGTCGATCCCAGCCCGAGCGAGCAGGCCGGCATCTCCGCAAGTGCCGGAGATTGGCCGACGATTTCGAGATGCGTGAACTGTTCGACGACCTCGCTGTACCCGGGGAGCAGGATCCTGACGTCGCCCCAACGGCGCAACGCCCGGGGGAGGGCCGCTGAAACGGCTGCGAGACCGCCCACCCGGACGAAGTCATCCATTTCCGTGGTAACAAACAGGACCTTCAAAAAAACGCCCTCTCACGCCCGGAGTAAACTCAGACTATGCAAGAACAGTTCCAGTTCATGCAGGCCGATCAGCGCGATGCTGCGGACCCTGCTGAAGTGCCGACGGCCCGGAGATTCTTTCCCGGCGGTACCGCCCAATCCAGGGTTACGCCCTGGCTGAAGCCGCGCAGGCCGAAGGGAGTTCTGCAATGACCATAGCGGGGAACGATGAGGGGAATACGACAGGGAGCTTCCGGGGCCTCCGCGTACTCGATTTCTCGACCACGATCGCCGGCCCGCATTGCACGCGGATGCTTGCCGACATGGGAGCGGAGGTCATCAAGATCGAACCGGTTGGCGGCGAGACGATGCGAACCCGTCCGCCGCTTCGCGGCGGCTTCAGCAGCGTGTTCGGCCAGCTCAATGCCGGCAAGAAAAGCCTCGTCCTCGACCTGAAATCGCCCGATGCGGTCGACGCGATCCGCCGGCTTGTGACGGCTTCGGACATCGTCGTGGAAAATTTCCGCCCCGGGGTCATGCGACGATTGAAGCTCGACTACGGTTCGTTGCAGCCACTCAATCCGAAGCTGATCTATTGTTCGATTTCCGGATACGGCCAGACCGGGCCGTCGGCGGAATTGCCGGCCTATGCGCCGGTCATCCATGCCGCCGCCGGTTACGATATGGCCCATATGTCGTACCAGCCTGGCCGAAACCGGCCGGATTATTGCGGAATTTATCACGCCGACGTTCTCACGGGCGTCTATGCGTTCGGCGCGATCTCGGCGGCGCTGTACCAGCGCGAGCTCGGTCAGAACGGCCAGCACATCGACGTCTCGATGCTTGAATCGATGCTCAGCCTGACATTGAACGAAGTGCAGTGGTCGCAATTCGAGGTGGCGCCGCCGAGCCGCCCGATGTTCGGCCCGCTCGAGACCGCCGACGGATATGTGATGGTGGCCATCGCCAGCGAAAAGACGTTCCAGGGTCTTGTGAGGGCCGCCGGCCACCCGGAATGGATCGGCGATTCCCGTTTTGCGAAATATGCCGACCGGCGCAGCCACTGGAAGGATTTGATGGACGGCGTCGAGACCTGGTCGCGCGCCATCACGACCGCGAAATGCCTCACCGAGCTGAATGCACATGGCGTTCCCTGTTCCGCCTATCGCTCGGTGGCCGAAGCCCTGAGCGATCCGCAGATCGCCCATCGCGGCGCGCTGGCGGAGGTGGAAGACGGAGCCGGCACATTCAAAGTCATGAATCAGCCGTTCCGGATGTCCGGAACCAGCATCGCCGCGGGAAAGCGCGCAGCGACGCTGGGTGAGCATACCGTTTCGCTGCTTCGGCAGAGCGGCCTTTCCGAAGATCGGATCGCGGCTCTGCTCGGAAAATCGCCGTTGGGCGAGCGCCGCTGAACGGGCTTGCCGGGGCCCGCGTTTCCGGCCTATCTAAAAGTCAACACATCGACGGGAGAGAAGCGATGAAGAGTTTCCAGGTCGCCGATTTCAATGCCCCCTTGAAAGAGGTGGATCGGCCGACGCCGCAGCCGACGGGAACGCAGGTCCTGATCAAGGTGAAGGCGGCAGGCGTCTGTCACAGCGATCTGCATATCTGGGAAGGCGGCTACGATCTCGGCCACGGGCGAAAGCCGCTGTCGTTGAAGGATCGCGGCGTGTCGCTGCCGCGAACGATGGGGCATGAGACCGTCGGCGAGGTGCTGGCGTTCGGACCGGATGCCGAGGTCGGCGCCGGCGGCCTCAAGATCGGCGACGTCGCGCTGGTCTATCCCTGGATCGGCTGCGGCAAATGCGAGGTGTGCCTCGCCG
>JBAVEE010000355.1:0-1540 GCA_049587575.1 Bradyrhizobium sp. | reverse complement strand
CTCCTGACCAACCTCGAAGAGCGCGACGTCTTGTTCATCGACGAAATCCACCGCCTCAGTCCCGCGGTCGAGGAAGTGCTGTATCCGACGATGGAGGATTTCCAGCTCGACCTCATCATCGGCGAAGGACCGGCGGCGCGCTCGGTCAAGATCGAACTCGCAAAATTCACGCTGGTCGGCGCGACCACGCGCGCGGGGCTATTGACCAATCCGCTGCGCGATCGTTTCGGGATTCCGGTGCGGCTGAATTTCTATACCGAAGGCGAACTTGAGAAGATCGTCACCCGGGGCGCCCGCGTGCTCAAGATCGGCATGACGCCGGACGGCGCCAACGAGATCGCCCGTCGCGCCCGTGGCACGCCGCGCATCGCCGGAAGGCTGTTGCGGCGGGTGCGCGATTTTGCCTCCGCCGCGGATGCCGCCTCCATCGACCGCGCGATTGCCGACAATGCGTTGAGCGCGCTGGAGGTCGATGCCGCCGGCCTCGACGCCATGGACCGGCGTTACCTCACGACGATCGCGATGAATTACGGCGGCGGTCCGGTCGGCGTCGAGACCATGGCGGCGGCGCTGTCGGAGCCGCGCGATGCCATCGAGGACATCATCGAGCCGTTTTTGATCCAGTGCGGCTACCTGCAGCGCACCCCGCGCGGCCGTCTGTTGACCTCGCATGCCTTCCGCCATCTCGGCCTTGCCGAGCCCGCGCGCGATCCGGCGCAGTTCGGATTGTTCGGCGGCGGAGGCGAGGAGGCGTGATGGATACCGCTACGATCAAGGTCGTCGCGGCGCTGATACGCGATGATGCGGGCCGGGTGTTGCTGGTGCGCAAGCGCGGAACGGCTGCATTTATGCAGCCGGGCGGCAAGCGCGACCTTGGCGAAGACGACATCGCCGCGCTCTCGCGCGAGATCTTAGAAGAACTCGGTTGTGGCGTGGTCGGTGCTTCGGTCCGGCCGCTCGGCGAGTTCGACGCCATCGCCGCGAATGAGCCGGGCTTTCGGGTGCAGGCTTGCCTGTACCGAATCGACGTGACCGGCGATATCACGCCGAGCCGCGAGATCGACGAGACGATCTGGGTCGATCCTTCGGCGCCTCCCGATATCCCGCTGGCGCCGCTGACACGCGACCATGTTTTGCCGCTGGCCTCCGCGGGGAGGGTCGCGGGAAATGGCTGACGAGATGTCGCTCCTCGACGGCGAGATCCGCGACGGCCGTCATCACATGCGGGTTCGGGTCTATTACGAAGACACCGATTTTTCCGGTATCGTCTATCACGCCAATTACCTGCGCTTCATGGAGCGCGGCCGCACCAACCACCTGCGGCTGATGGGCGCCGAGCAGCACGCGCTGTTCGCGGAGGCGCAGGCGGAGACGCCGGGCTTTGCCTTCGTGGTGCGGTCGATGCAGATCGACTTTCTCAAGCCGGCACGGATGGACGATGTGCTCGACGTCGTGACCTGGCCCGTCGCGGTCAAGGGCGCTTCGATCACGCTGGCGCAGGAGGTGCGGCGCGGCGATCATGTGCTGGTCAGGGCGCAGG
>JBAVEE010000354.1:0-2558 GCA_049587575.1 Bradyrhizobium sp. | reverse complement strand
GCATCGGTGATCGGATATTCGATGGTGGTAACGGGTAGGTTCGTGCGCATCGCTGTGTTCCCGGCAAGGATTTATTTGCAAGTGCGACTTCCGCACGCGACTCCCTGCAGCGTGTTTCCGCCCCTCGGGGAGGGTTGCCGCCAACTATACCAATTCCCGTTAATTTTACGGACCGTGGAATTACGGTGCAAAGCGCGGTTACGGGTCGATCAAACGACTAACCGCTCCGTGGACGAAGGCGGCCGCGATCCGGGATCGGCGGAACAATTACCCCCGTCTTGTCAGCAGCCCTTGCCGAAGCAGGCACCTTCTAGGCTGCCGGAATCCGGTGTTTTGCGGCACGGAGGGGCAATTGTGGCGGAATCCGGCCGATTTTGCCCGAAGCCGCCAGCAATCAATGGCGCTTTGGCTGCGGATGGCCTAAAGCATACCCACTTCAATCAAATCCGCCATCCTTCCGACCGCGCACCTGCCGGGTACGCAGCTTCGACCCGTTCGGTTCGCGGCCCCGTGCAATGTTCCGTCGCCAAACACCAACCAAGGTCCGCCATCTCGTGACATTCCTGACGACAAGTCCGCCGCTCGCCCGAGCCCTGGCGGAGCGCAATTACGATTCTCCGACGCCGGTGCAGACCGCCGTGCTTGCGGACGATGCCGCCGGCCGCGACCTTCTGGTTTCGGCGCAAACCGGCTCGGGCAAAACCGTGGCCTATGGGCTGGCCATTGCCAGCAATCTTCTGGAGAGCGCCGAGCGGTTCGAGCGGGCCGCCGCGCCGCTCGCCTTGATCGTCGCGCCAACGCGGGAACTCGCGCTTCAGGTGCAGCGCGAACTCGCCTGGCTCTATCAATATGCGGATGCGCGCGTCGTTTCCTGCGTCGGCGGCATGGATCCGCGTCGCGAACAGCGCGAACTCGCCGCGGGCGCCCACATCGTGGTCGGCACGCCGGGGCGGCTGTGCGATCACCTGCGGCGCGGCCGTCTCGACGTCTCGGAATTAAGGGCTGTCGTGCTCGACGAGGCCGACGAAATGCTCGATCTGGGGTTTCGCGAGGATATGGAATTCATCCTCAAGACCACGCCGGACACCCGCCGCACCCTGCTGTTCTCGGCGACCTTGCCGCGCGGTATCGTCGCGCTGGCCAGGCAGTATCAGCAACAGGCCTTTCGCGTCGAAGTCGCGGGCGACGAAGGCGGCCACGCCGATATCGAGTACCGCGCCGTCAGGATCGCCGCCGCCGATGTCGAGCACGCCGTCGTCAACGTGCTGCGATTTTTCGAATCGCCGAGCGCGCTGGTGTTCTGCAACACCAGACATGCCGTCCGGCATTTGCAGGCGATGCTTCTGGAGCGCGGCTTCTCCGTGGTCGCCCTGTCGGGCGAATTGACGCAGAACGAGCGAACCCAGGCGCTGCAAGCGTTGCGGGATGGACGCGCCCGCGTCTGCGTCGCCACCGACGTGGCGGCGCGTGGCATCGATCTGCCCAACCTCGACCTCGTCATTCACGCGGACCTGCCGAATGACGCCGAGGTCATGCAGCATCGCTCCGGCCGCACCGGCCGCGCCGGCCGCAAGGGAGTGAGCATCCTGCTGGTGCCGCCGGCGCGAAAGCGGCGCGCGGAATTGCTGCTGAATCTGGCAGGCATCGATGCGGTCTGGGGTACAGCTCCCACCGTGGACGAAATTCGCAAGCTCGATCAGGAGCGCATGCTGCGGGATACGCTGTTCGCGGAGGAGACGACCGCCGACGATCTGGTCCTGGCGCGGGCGTTGCTCGCCGAGCGGTCGCCCGAGGACATTGCCGCGGCGCTGGCGCGACTTTATCGCGCACGGCTTCCGTCGCCCGAGGACATTCTCGATCCGGGTCAGGGCGCCGGCCGATCCCGGGACGATCGCGGGCGGGAAAAGGACGGCCGAACATCGCGCGGCGACGATCGCGCTGGCGCATCGCGCTCGAAGCCGGGAAAGCCATCGCCGCGTCACGGCATGGCGGAGGGCAGCGTGTGGTTTCGCGCCGCCATCGGCCGAAAGAAGAACGCGGAGGCGCGCTGGCTGTTGCCGATGATTTGCCGTCGTGGCGGTATCGACAAGCATGACATCGGCGCCATCCGCATTCTCGATACCACCACCGAGTTCGAAATTTCCGAACGGGTGGCAGATGCCTTCGCCGTCAAGATCCGGCGCCCCGACAAGGAAGACAATATTCGCATCGAGCCGCTGGCGGATGCTCCCGAGGAGCAGTCGCTCCAGGAAAAGCGATCGCACGCGCCTCGGCATGAAGGCGTTGAAGCCGGCCGCAGCCCTCGCCAGTACGACCGGTCCCGCGATGAGCGAGGACCAAGGCAGCCCGGCAAGCCTCACGGCGAAAGCGGGTCGGGATTCGGCGGAGACGCGAATTCCCACAAGAAAAAGCGGCACCAGGACAAGCCCGGCTACGCCGGACAAAAGCGGCCTGCCGGCGCATCCGCTGCGCAGCCTGCCTTCGGCAAGAAGGCAAAGAAGAAGAATCGTCGCGCCTGACGCCTGCGAGCGGCCCGATCGGCATCCGGGGAGGTTGCC
>JBAVEE010000353.1:0-3039 GCA_049587575.1 Bradyrhizobium sp. | reverse complement strand
GTTGTCGTTCTGGCCGGCGGGATCGGCGGCTGGGCATCGACGGCGGAGATCTCGGGCGCGTTGATTGCGCCGGGATCGATCGTCGTCGAATCCAACGTGAAGAAGGTGCAGCACCCGACCGGCGGCGTTGTCGGCGAAGTGCTCGCGCGAGACGGTGATCTCGTCAAGGCCGGCGACGTGGTGGTGCGGCTCGACGACACCGTCACCAAGGCGAGTCTGGCGATCGTCACCAAGAACCTCGATGGCCTGTGGGCGCGGGCCGCAAGACTGGAGGCCGAGCAACGCGGGCTCGACAAGATCCAATTTCCCAGGATGCTGCTCGATCGCGCCGATGACCCCGATGTCAGGAACGTCATGGCGAGCGAGGCCAAGCTGTTCGACGTTCGCGTCAATGGCAGGATCGGGCAAAAGGCGCAGCTGCGCGAGCGCATTACCCAGCTTAACGAGGAGATCTCCGGCCTTGCCGCGCAGGAGAAAGCCAAAGACCAGGAGATCGCGCTGGTGGAGAAGGAACTGGTCGGAGTTCGCGATCTCTACGACAAGCATTTGGTGCAAATGGCGCGGCTGACCACGCTCGAGCGCGACGCCGCAAGACTGGCCGGCGAGCGGGCGCAGTACATTGCTTCGCGCGCCCAGGCCAAGGGCAAGATCACCGAAACCGAACTGCAGATCATCCAGGTCGATAAGGACATGGTCAGCGACGTGTCCAAGGATTTGCGCGAGACCAACGACAAGATCGGCGAATTCGTCGAGCGCAAGGTCACCGCCGAAGACCAGTTGCGGCGGACCGACATCCGCGCCCCGCAGGACGGCATGGTGCTGCAATCCACCGTGCATACCGTGGGCTGCGTGATCACCGCCGGCGACGCCATCATGATGATCGTCCCGCAGGCCGACGATCTGCAGGTCGAAGCCAAGGTCAACCCGCAGGATATCGACAAGCTGCAGGTCGGCCAGAAGACCCTGCTGCGGCTGTCGGCGTTCAACCAGCGCACCACGCCGGAATTGAACGGCGTCGTCACCCGCGTTTCGCCCGACACGACGACCGATCAGCGCACTGGACAATCCTATTACACGATCCGCGTCTCGATGCCGCGGGAGGAGGTCGCGCGCCTCGGCGACGTCAAACTGATCCCCGGCATGCCGGTGGAGGCCTTCGTGCAGACCGGCGAACGCACCATGCTGTCCTACCTGATCAAGCCGCTAAGCGATCAGCTGATGCGCGCGTTCAGGGAGAAGTGACGGCGCCCGCGTTCCGGTGCGACGATGACGACCGGGCGAGCGAAGCGAAATCCGGGACTGCCCATTCACGCCGACCCCGCATATCGAAGGGCTCATGCGGGCTGCCTGCTCGACCTGTCCGCGACACTCACCGCGACAGATTCTGCAGCAGCAGATTGAGCGCCGTCGCCGCGAACACGTGCATGTTTCCGAGCCGGTCGGCGCTACCCGTCTCCAGCGTCGTTACGGCCAGCTCAGGCCCCGCGACGGCCATGCAGCTGTGGCCGGCGGCGTCGCCGTAGCGGTTGCCGGTGGGTCCGGTGGCGCCGGTCTCCGACAGGCCCCAATCGCTCGAAAAGCGATGGCGAATCCGGCTTGCGAGCAATTGGGCATAGGGCTCCGAGGCCGAACGGATTCCCTTCATCGCCTCATCCGGAATATCGACGAGGATCCGCCGCGCATCGCGCGTATAGACCACGGCCGATCCCAGGAAGTACGCGGACGCGCCGGGCACCGCGAGCAGGCTTGCGGCAATCAGGCCGCCGGTCGAGGATTCGGCAACCGCGACGGTCTGTTTCCGCGCAATCAGTTTGACGGCGATTTTCTCGGCGATCGCAACAAGGTCCTTCATCGGCTTTCAGCTCCTGCGGAGGGGTTTTCTCAACGACGGCCGCTCGCCGTCCTTCACGGGCGCGGCGTTCGAAGCCTTTTTAGCATATGATTGATGCGTCTGCCGCAGCCCGGGATGATGGCGTTGGCTCAATCAGGTATGCCCCATCATCCGCCGCTCCCTCGCGTAGCGCACGAGCGCGACGTAGCGGTAGAAACCGTGCACGAACTTGCCGTAGGGCAAGGTGATGAACAGCGCGAACACCACGCCGAGATGCAGCGCCAGCAACGGCCCCATGGCGGCAGTATCGCGCCAGACGAGGAGCGCGATGCCGGTAAGGCTGGTCAGGAACAGCATGACGATGAACGCGACATCCATGCCGGTGCGCTTCTGGTCGACCAGCGCCGGATCGCGCTTGAATTTTTCCGCCAGCAGCCCCGCAGGCCCGATCAACAGCCCGATGCCGCCAAGCGTGCCGAGTACGACCGGCAGGTCCCACCAGGGGTACGGCGCCTCGCGCGCAAGAAAATAATGATACAGCGTCGCAACCGAGGTCGCCGCGAAACACAGCAGGAAGCCGTAGAACGTCAGGTGATGATAGATCTTGCGGTGATCGGTGGGGCGCTCATCCTCGTTGAAGCAGCCGACGCCGCCGCCGTCGAGATAGCGAAGTTGCCCGGCGTCCTTCATCGCCTGCCAGAGCGAGCCCGGCTCGATCCGCATGCCGATCGGCTCGCCGATATCGCGCCAGAAGGCGCGCACGCCCATCGCCAGCGCTACGATCGCATAAAGGAAAGCCGCGCCGAACAAGGCCGCCATCGTGTTGTGCGGCATCAGCGCGTAAAACGCGCCCGGGCCGGTGTGGACGCCGACCAGCACCTGCCGGTCGGTCAGGGCGGCAAAGCCGAAAATGAATGCGGCGACGCTCAAGGCCGCGATGACGCCGATGGCAAGACCATTGCGCGCGAACAGGCCGGAAAAGGCGGGCGGCCAGGCATAGGCGGCCCAGGAATCGGCGCGCGCAACGGCAAGCGTCTTCGGCACATTGACGTTGAATTCATGCGGCGGCGAGAATTGACAGTCGGTGTAACAGGCGCCGCAGGCGTGGCACAGATTGGCGAGATAATTGAGGTCGCCGTCGGAAAAGGAGCGGCGCATTTCCATCGCCGGAAATACCGCGCACAGCCCCTCGCAGTAGCGGCACGAAT
>JBAVEE010000352.1:0-2087 GCA_049587575.1 Bradyrhizobium sp. | reverse complement strand
CTCCGGGTCCTTGGTAAATGGCACGATGCCTCGTTCAGCAAACGGCGCTGGCTACGCCACTCCTAGGCGCTGGCGGTTATAGGTCCCTGCTTTCGCAGGGACGACAGCGGGTCACACGATCCGGATCGACATATCCGGCAGGCCATCGAGCTTGCACAACAGCACATCGCCCTTCACCACCGGACCGACATTCTCGGGCGTGCCGGAATAGATGATGTCGCCGGCCTTCAGCTCGAACGCCTCAGACAGTTTGGCGATCTGCTCGGCGACGCTCCAGATCATCTTGTCGAGATCGGAAGCCTGCCGCACCGTGCCGTTGACGGCCAGCGAGATCGCGCCCCTGGTGAAATGTCCGGTCTTCGCCACGGGGTGGATCGGGCCGATCACGGCGGCGTGGTCGAAACTCTTGCCGATTTCCCACGGCTTCTTCTCGGCCGCCATGCCGTTCTGCAGGTCGCGCCGGGTCATGTCGAGGCCGAGCGCATAGCCATAGACGTGATCGAGCGCTTGCGCCGGCGCGATATTGCTGCCGCCCGACTTCAGCGCCGCCACCAGCTCAACCTCATGGTGATAGTTCCTGGTCAGCGAAGGATAGGGATGATCGGCCACCTCGCCGACCGCGACATTCTGGATCGCGTCGGTCGGCTTCTGGAAAAAGAACGGCGGCTCGCGGGTCGGGTCGGAACCGCGCTCGATCGCGTGGGCGGCATAGTTGCGTCCGATGCAATAGATGCGGCGCACCGGGAACACCTCGGCTTCCCCGGCGATCGGAATCGTGATCGCAGGCACCGTAAAGATCGGCCTCGGAGCCGATTGCGCCTGGGCCGGACCGCCTTGTGTCGCAGTGCCGGCGAGCGCCAGTGCGCCCGATGCCAGAAGGGTCCTGCGATCGACGGTATCCATGGGGTTGCTCCGGTTTCGTATCTTTTGATCTTTCCTGAAGCCGTATCTAGCCCCGCGTGTCGCGCCGGGCAAGCCGATGAAGCGGCTGCGCGGCAGCATGAAACGCGGCACCATGAAAAAAGGCCCGCGACAACGCGGGCCCTTTGGACGGCATCAGACGATCCGTTACCACTTGACGTCCGCGGGCAGCTTGCCGCCGTTGGCGGCAAGTTTTGCCATCACCTGCTTGTGCAGCCAGATATTCATGCTGGCGGAATCGTTGCTGTCGCCGGTGTAGCCCAGTTCCTTTGCCAGCTCCTTGCGCGCCGCAAAACTGGAGTCGATATCCAGCGCCTTCATCAGATCGACGATCGAGGTGCGCCAAGCCAGTTTTTCGCCCTTGGCTGCGACCGCCTTGTCCAGGATCGGGGCGACATCGACGGATTGCGCGGGTGTCGCCGGTGCGGAAGACGATCCGCCGGCCGGTGCAGCCGATCCGGAAGCCGGACCGGCGGCAGAGCCTCCGCCTGCCGGAGCTGCATCAACCTTGTTGCCAAAGATCGCGGTCATGATTTTCCCGAAAATGCTCATGGTTTTCTCCCTTCGGCCCGGTGACCGAACGATGTGAACGATACGTTCTCAACAACCGGCAGCACGGCAAAGCTTAGCCACCTCGGCTGCGCTTGCCAATGCGGCGTAAAGGACTCGAAGTCAGCTCAACTGAGGCGAAATGACGGCGGCATCACAGGAGCGACTGAGTGCTCCAAGTTCGTGCGTTTCATGCACTGCCGAGGTTTGTGCAGGGCGCGCCAAGGTGTCTCACCGAAGCGTGAGCGACAGCACCGGCAATTGAGAGTACGCTGACGGTTCAGTTCGCGACATGGCCAGTTCTGGATTCCCTGTCTTCGCGTCTGGCCATCGTGATCGTTTGTGCAGACCGCCCCACGCGCCCTCACCCGGCGCGACATCGGGCGGCCGCGTCAAGGGAGATAGCGACCATGGCCACACCATATTCCGGCAATGCCACGCCGCTGGCTCAGCCAGCGCAAGATGCCGCCGCGGTACCTGTCATCCGCAAGATCGGCCTTTCCGATCTGCGCGAAGCGTTGCGGCTGGGCTGGGAAGATTTCAAGGCGGTTCCAAGCCACGCCATCATCCTGTGCGTGATTTACCCGATCCTCGGACTGGTGCTGGCGCGCACCGTG
>JBAVEE010000351.1:0-2088 GCA_049587575.1 Bradyrhizobium sp. | reverse complement strand
CACGGTGCTGATTCAGCTCGGGGCCATTCTGGCTATCCTTGCCATCTACTTTGTCAAATTGTGGCGAATCGCGCTCGGCATGTTCTCCAATCCCGACGACCGTCGCTTCGTCATAGGCGTGCTGGTGGCGTTTCTGCCCGCGGCCGTGATCGGCGCCGCGGCGGGCAGCTATATCAAGGCCTATTTGTTCAATCCGTGGGTGGTGTGCTTTTCGCTGATCGTGGGCGGCGCGATCCTGCTGTGGGTCGATCAGCTCGACCACGATCCGCACGAGCACGACGCCACGACATTCCCCTTGCCGATGTATCTCACGATCGGATTTGCCCAGTGCCTCGCTATGATCCCCGGGGTTTCGCGCTCCGGCGCCAGCATCGTCGCGGCGATGCTGCTCGGTGCGGACAAGCGCGCGGCGGCGGAGTTCTCGTTCTTCCTGGCGATCCCGACCATGGTCGGCGCGTTCGCCTACGATTTTTACAAGAACCGGGGCGAAATGACCGCCGACCATCTCGGGATCGTTGCGATCGGCTTCGTGGTGTCGTTCATCACCGCGATCGTCGTGGTGAAGACATTTCTGAGTTACGTCACCCGCCACGGCTTCACGCTGTTCGCGTGGTGGCGCGTCGTCGTCGGCACGCTCGGCCTGATTGCTCTGGCGATGGGGCGGTAGACGACTTCTTGTCGTCCCTGCGAAAGCGCGTTCGCGGAGCCTGTCATCGGGCGCGCGTTTGCGCGACCCGTTGGCTCACTTGTCCGGGACGGCAGCGCGGAATCACGCGCCCTTGTGCGCGAACTGCCCGGCCTTGCGGAAGCGCCAGAGATATTGCGGCGCGATCGCTTCCAGCGAATCCGGCGCAATGCCGAGCCCCTCCAGCGTAAGCCCGGCGGCTTTCGCCGCCTCCGACACCACATTGTCGCTGCGCAAAAGCGTGACCTGATCTGGCGTCAGTTTCAGCGGTCCCGGGGCGAACTGCAGCAACAGCGCCTGCAATTTGGCCAGCCCGAACGGCAGCGAGACCAGCATGCGATTGCGTTCGATGGTGTGGAGAACGATTTCCATGATCTCACGCATCGTCAGCACTTCCGGTCCGCCGAGCTCGTAGGTCGCGCCGGGCCTGGTCTTGCCGTCGACGGCGTCCGCAACCGCGGTCGCGACATCGCCGACATAGACCGGCTGCAGCCTTGTCACCCCGCCGCCGATCAGCGGCAGCACCGGCGACATCACAGCCAATGCCGCGAAGCGGTTGGTGAACTGGTCCTCGGGCCCGAACACGACCGAGGGCCGCAGAATCGTGGCGGAGGGGATGGCCGACAGCACCGCCTGTTCGCCCGCGGCCTTGGCGCGGGCGTAGCGCGACGGCGAATTTTCGTCGGCGCCGATGGCGGAGACATGCACCATCCGCGCCCCGGCCGCGGCTGCCGCCTTCGCCACGGCGGCGGCGCCCGCCGCCTGTACCGCATCGAAGGTCTGCGCGCCGCCCTCGGCCAGGATGCCGACCAGATTGATGGCGATGTGGGAATCGTGCATCGCGGCCTCGATCGAGGTCGGGTAGCGCAGATTGGCCTGCACGGCGTGGATTTGGCCGACCCTGCCAAGCGGCTGCAGATGCCCGGCCAGTTCCGGCCGCCGCACCGCGACCCGGACGCGATAATCGCGCTTGCAGAGCGCGCGGACCACGCTTCGCCCCAAAAAGCCCGATCCTCCGAAAACCGTGACCAGGGTGTCCAGATTAGTTGCCATGGGGGTCATTCCTGCGGGTCAAATGCGGTCGATCGCCGGGATTATTAGCCGTTTCGCGATACGCCATCATATCCGCGCTGTACAGCCCATTTGAGCATGACCCGGACCCGGAGGGCCGCGTGAGCGCGAAGGGGGCGCCGGTTTTCCCTCGGGACAAACGCGAAAGCGTTTGCCCGGAGATCAGGCGCCGGAAACAGGCCGCGCTTCGCCAATTTGACAAGCGCGCGACCGATCCGTACTAACCGGCCCGGGCCCAGGTGGCGGAATTGGTAGACGCGCTGGCTTCAGGTGCCAGTGGCTTAACGGCCGTGAAGGTTCGAGTCCTTTCCTGGGCACCATTTGTGCTTGGC
>JBAVEE010000350.1:0-7525 GCA_049587575.1 Bradyrhizobium sp. | reverse complement strand
GCTTCGCCGCCGCTTGTTTACGAAGTGTTAACCACATTCGGAAAGGATGGCGTCAGCCAGTACAGCGTCAGCGCGTCACCAGCGCGAATAAGGCCGGTACCCGCGCGAAATCCCCATATGACGTCCGACACAAAAGACGACAACGGAGAACAGGCATGGCGCTAAAAGTCGAACTCAAGCCACACGAACGGATCATCATCGGCTCCTGCGTGATCACCAATACCGATCAGCGCGCCCGGCTATTGATCGACGGCGACAAGATTCCGATCCTGCGCGAGAAGGACATCCAGACACCGGAGACCGCGGACACGCCAGCCAAGCTGGTCTATCTCGCGGTACAGCTGATGTATCTGTCGCCGGACCCGATGGCCCATCATGCGACCTATTTCAGCCTGGTGCGGGACATTCTGAGCACCGTGCCGGGCGCGTGGCCCTTCATCGAAGGGATCAACAATCACATCCTGAATGGTGACCTGTATTACGCACTGAAAGATGCGAAAAAGCTGATCGACTACGAAGACAAGCTCATTCAGGACGCGAAGGGCAAGCTGGCGGCCCGCACCAACATTGAAACCGACCGCAAATCGGCGTAGCGCCATCGCGGCTGGCGACAAAGGGCAGCGCTCCGGCCTGACCGGGACCGCTTACATCGCCGGCGGCGGAGGCGGCTCGCCGGCCACGACGCCGCCCGATGACCGCCGGGCGCCGAATTCAAGCACCGCGGTCACCAGCGCGTCGATATCGACGATATCAGTGCGGTGATTGACGATCGCGGCGCGGATCGCAAGCCGGCCATTCAGCATTGTCGTCGACGGCGCCGCGATTCCGGATTCCTGGATGTCGGAGACAATTTCGCCATTCAGCGTGTTGCAATGGGCGTCGGCGGTGCGATAGCGAAAGCAGACGATATTGAGCTGGACCGGCGCCAGCAGTTCCAGCCGCGGCTCCGCCAGAATTCGTGTCTCCAGATATCCGGCGAGCGCACAGGTGCGCTCGATCATCGCTCCCAGCTTCTCGGTTCCGTAGGTCTTCAGCGTGAACCACGTCTTGAGCGCCCTGAACCCCCGCGACAAATCAGGCCCGAGATCGCATGGCCAGGGCGAGCCTGCGGCGAGGCCTCTGGTTTCGCGGCGCAGATACGCCGCCGGCGCGGAAAACGCATCGCGGTGCCGCTGGCCATCGCGAACGATCAGGAAGCCGGCGTCATAGGGCACCTGCCCCCATTTATGAAAATCGAGCGCGATTGAATCGGCGTTTTCCAACCCGGCGAGCCGCGGCGCCAGCGCCGGCGAAAGAATCCCGAGCGCACCATAGGCGCCATCGACGTGAAACCAGAGATTCTCCTCGCGGCACAGCGCGCTCAGCGCCTGCAGATCATCGATGGCGCCGATATCCACCGTGCCGGCCGAGCCGACCACGAGAAAGGGGTTCAGACCGGTCTTTCGATCGCCGGCGATCTGCGCGCGCAGCGCCGCCACGTCGACACGGTGCGATCGATCGACCGCCGTGCGCCGCAGCGCATCGCTGCCGAAGCCGGCCAGGTCCATTGCCTTCGCGACGCAGCCATGCGCGGCGGCCGAGGTATAGGCGGTCAGCAGCGCGCCTTCGCCGCCGACGCCGCGCTGCCTGACGGTTTGTCCCAGCGCCGCCGTTCGCGCTACCAATACCGCCATCAGGTTCGCCATCGACGTTCCCGTGACGAAGATTCCGCTCGCCTCGGCCGGGAAGCCGAACATCGCGCGCGTCCATTCGACGATCTGACGTTCGACCTCGATCGGAACATGATCGCGACCACCGAGATTGGCGTTCAATCCGGCCGCCAGCATTTCCGCCAGCATGCCGACGGCGGTGCCGCCGCCATGCACCCATCCCATGAAGCCGGGGTGAACATTGCCGGTCGCATAGGGCGCGATAAAATCGGCGAACTCCCGATACACCTCGCCGAGATCGCAGGCCTGACGCGGGAGCTCGGCGCGGAACCGCGCGCGAACCTCATCCGGTATCGGACGCCAGACCGGCCGCTCGCGGATATCGGCGACATAGTCGATCATGTCATCGAGCATGCGATGACCCTGGGTGCGGATCTCATCCCAGTTTTCCGGATCGAGCGTCTCGCTCGAACCCGGTGCGGCGGGTCCCTCGCGCAACGGCAGCGTCATGCCGCCTTCTCCCGGGTTCGCGCAGCGCGGCGGCAGAGCATGGCCGCGAAAGCATCGAACACCTTTCGCATCTGAGGCGCCTTGTACGGAAAGATTTCGGCCGGATCCATGTCGTGGACGATGGCGGTGTTGTCGGCCTCGAATATCAGCAGCGATCCGTCCCTGGTTTCCGCGCAATCCACCGTGAAGTAATCGAGCCCAATTCGATCGATCATGCCGGCCAAAGCCGTGCGGTGACGCTGCATGAAGCCGATGTCGAACGTCCGCATAAAGGTCTCTTCCTCGAGACGCTTGCTGGCGCTCGACGACATTCCCGCGTTGAGATACCAGATATCCCAGCGGTCGGCGACGGCGAGATGGCAGGCGTAAGGCCGGCCGTCAACGACCACGATCCGGCACTTGCGAAACAGGCCGTCGCTGCCGGAGTAGTCGACAAAACGCGAGATGAAGAATTCCTGCTCCTGCCGCGCGTCGAGATAGCGTCCCATTGCAGCGGGGCCGTCGATCCTCGCCAGACCCGCCCCGGCATGCGAGCCGCAGGGTCTTACGATGACAGGAAATGCGAGATCGGCCGCGATGTCGGAAGGTGCCGCGGCAGACCGTGACAGATCGGACAACCGCTCGCGGCTCACCGCCGCCGTTGCCGGGATCGCGAGCCCCTCGATTCCCCGCAGCAGGCCGTGCAGCCGGTCGCGATCCAGGTTGCCGACGAGGTGCGGCGGATTGAGAAGCGGCCGCGGCCAGTTCGGGAGCATCGATGCGATCTTGCGCAGCGCCTCATGGCAATCTTCCGAATCCGATGCGACCACGATGGCGACGTCGTGGTCGGGCAAGGGTTCGGGTAAATCGGCTTCCGGAATGACATAGAGCGTCATCAGCTCGATTCCGCTGTCCTCCAGCAGGAATTCGATCGGCGTATTGCTGCCGATGTCGGTCGCAGCCGCCAGCGCGAGCACGCGCAAACGGGGATTCTGCACCGCGCACGGCGAACGGAATAATTGATGGGCCAGCAGGATCTCGTGCTGGATCGCCAGCCCCGCCGGCTTGTCGCCCAGCAATTGCGCGATCACTGACAGATCGATCCACTCGCCCGCTTTGATGGTGCCGCCGATCAGCTTGTCGATCAATTCCTGCCACAGCGGGCGAAGATCGGTCCCGGCGGCCGCTATTCTCGTCAGCCTGGCAAGGCCCATGCGCTCCGCCCAGGGCGGCCGAGCCATACCGGTCCGCTCCGGGGAAGCAGCCTCCGCCTCACGCCGCATCGGTCGCAAGCGCCGGGGCGGCAAATTGCGACGCGATCTCGCCATGGAATACCGACGGGCCTACATGATCGAGCCGGCTCTGAAGGTCGGCCCAGATTTCGCCGCCGATATCGGTCCAGCGTTTGCAGAACGCGAAATCCTCGCTGAGATAGGTGCCGGTCGCCGGATCGATCATGCATTCGAACAGCGCAAAGCGGTTCGGACTTCCCGCAAGCGCATCGAGAGAGTGCTCGCGAAAGAATTGCAGCGACGCGTAGGCGGGATGCGCGCACATCTTCTCGAAGACATGGCGGCGGATCATCAAAAACCCTGTCCCGGCATAGCGTACCCGCGTGAAGCCGTTCACCACGGCGACATGATCGGGATCGTTGATCTCCAGCACGTAGTCGAGCGCGGCGGCGGCCACGTTCGGCCGTTTGCTTTCGACGGCGCGCCTCGCCTTGTCCCAGTTGACGCGCTTGATGGGATAGACGCCGGCCACCACGTCCGCGCCGGACTCGATCAGCCGAAATACCTGATCCGGGGTGAAGCCGATATCGGCGTCCACGAAAAGGAAGTGTGTTGCCGCGGGATCGTCGAGAAAGATCGTCATCAGGTTGGCGCGCGCGCGCGTGATCAGCGCATCGCCGTCGCGCAGCTCGACCTTGAGGTCCATGTTGGACATCGAACGTACGGCGCGCTGCAATTGGAAGATCGAGCTGGCAAAGATGGTGGAGACCTGTCCGCCGAAGCAGGGCGTGGCCACCACAAGGTGTATTTGCTCGGTCATGAACGGCTCCGAAAGCGGCGCGTCGTGCGCAATTGTCACCAAACAGTAAATAGACGTGGTTAACGAAATCCTAACGGCCGGGGCCTACGCCCCCTGCCCCGCCGGGGCGGACTGATTCCATTGCCGCAATTCGTCTTGCAGGCGGACGATAACGCTGTCCCAGTCGCCGAAGGCCGGCTGCCGCAACAGCTTCGCGGTCGGGTACCATGGGGTGTCGTCGCTGCTCCTCATCCAGCGGAAATCCGCCGCATAGGGCAGAAGTATCACGACCGGCTTGCCCAGCGCGCCGGCCAGATGAGCGACCGCGGTGTCGACCGAGATGACGACGTCGAGCAATGAGATCAGGGCCGCCGTATCGGCGAAATCGCGCAACTCGCTGCCGAGATGGACGAGGTTCGGCAGGCCACGCAACACTTCGCTATCCGCGTCGCGCAGCTCGCTCTGAAGACTGAAACAGGCAAGCGGCGGATTTTCGAATAACGCGGCGAGCCGGGCGAGCGGGATCGAGCGGTTGCTGTCATTCTTGTGCGACGGCGATCCGGACCAGACGAATCCGGCGCGCGGCCGCTGCTGCGGCAGCCGATCGCGCCAATGCGCCAGCCGCTCCGCCGGAGGCGCGAGATAGGGAACAGACGCCGGTATCGTTTCGGGCCTGGTTCCGAAGGCGAGCGGAAGACTGAGCAAGGGGCAATGCAGATCGAAGGCGGGAAGCGGCTCGCCCGCGGCGATGACGCGGACGTCTTCCAACCGCGACAACAATGGCTTCAATTCAGGCTGAACCTCGCAGACAACCTTCGCGCCGCGATCGACAAGCAGCGGCGCGTAGCGGATGAACTGGATGGTGTCGCCGAAGCCCTGCTCGGCGTGAAGCAGAATAGTCTTGCCGGAAACCGGCGCATCTCCCAGCCATAACGCGGCCTGAAGCTGCCGGCGCTGCCGGGCGAACGCGCCGGTCTTCCAGCGCCACTCATAAGCCCTCCAGCCGGCATCGAAATCCCCGAGCGTCAGCCGCGTCATCGCGGTCTCGAAATGGGCTTCGGGAAAATCAGGCCCCGCCTTGAGCGCGGCCTCGAAGTCGGCAAGCGCCTCGAACGGCCGGTCGAGGCGGCGTAACGCGTGACCGCGATTGGTCAGGATCTGCGGATGACCGGGCATCGCCGCCAGAGCCATGTCGTAGCTCGAAATCGCCTCAGCAGGCCGGTTTAAGCGCAGCAGCGTATTGCCTCTGTTGACGAGCGCGCCGACATGGCCCGGGCTTTTCGCCAGCGCGTCATCGTAGTTCGCAAGCGCTTCGTCAACGCGGCCGAGTTCGAGACAGGCGTTGGCGAGATTGTAGAGGATTTCCGGATGGTCCGGCGCAACCAGCAGCGCGCTGCGATAGCTCGCGACGGCCTCATCAAGGCGTCCCGCCGCATGAAGCGCGAGCCCGAGATTTGTCATCGCCTCCGCGGAGCCTGAATTGACCTTGAGCGCCTGCGAAAGGAAGCGCAACGCCTCCACCAGGCGACGACGCTGGAAGTTGAGAACTCCAAGCAAATGCAGCGCATCGAAATCGTCGGGCCGGTATTCCAGAATCCCGGCACACAGTCTTTCGGCCTTGTCGAGATCGCCGTGTTGAAACGAATTGTAAGCCTGCCGCTGCAAGCGAGATAGGTTCGGCACCGAGGCTTTTTTCCAATTCGCCGGCAACTGGCATTCTCTCCACCGGGCAGACCATTTCGAAATTCCAAAGGCCTCGCACCGAACACGCCGGGATGTGGAGACCACCTTCGAATCAATCCGCTGTCCGACAGGCTATCATTTTCCGACAGCATCCGTCCGCCGCCGGACGCGTCCGGTCGAGGAGCGGGACAGCGACGCAGAAGCATTTTGGGGAACCCGTTCCAGGCACCTTGGGCGGCAATGTCATTCGGCTGAACGCGCCGGGAGAGGCGCGGCGGGTTCCATTTCACCCGCGCGCGATGACCATGACCGCGGTACGGTCGGTCGACCGGCCGCGAAGAGCCCCGCCCGATCGGGCGCAACGGGCGGGGCCGATCACAACTGTTGCACCCTGCGCGCTCTATTTTTCCAGATATCTCGCCGGCGGAAAGTCGCGCGAGTAAACCGGATTGGCAAGAAAGGCTTCCTTGCCGTAGGTCCAGAATTGACTGACGTTGGGATAGGTCTTGAACACCGAATTGACGAGCCGCCCGTCCTTCCGGGTCACCTTGCGAAGATAGACGTTGCCGACGACGTTGCCGAGATCGTCGAACTTCACCGGTCCCCGCGCGGTATCGACATTGGTCGCGCGAAGTGCGGCCATGAATGCCGGCCTGTCTTCCACCTTGCCATTGACGGCCTTGACGGCGGCCTCAAGCACCGCCCCATTCACGTAGGTGCTCGCCGCATAGAATCCCGGATCGTATTTGAACTCCTTGCGGAACGCCGGCGCGAAGGTCAGGTTCGGCTTGGCGTCGAGTTCCGCCGAATACCAGCAGGTGGTGATGATGCCGAGCGCTTCGTCACCCATGTTGCGCAGCACCGCTTCGTCGAGCGCGGTCATTCCGCCGATCACCTGCATCTTGTCCTTCAGGCCGTAATCGACGAATTGCCGCAGGAAACGAAATCCGTTCGAGCCGGCAAAGCCCAGAAAGATCGCGTCCGCATTCTTCAATTGCGCCGCGTAGCTGCCGTAGTCGGGCACGGTGAGCGGCGGAAACAGCTTTTGAATGATCTCGCCGCCATTGTCCTCGAAGACGCGCTGAAAGCCGGCGCACATCTCCTGGCCATAGGCAATGTCGTCGGCAATAGTGATCATCTTCTTGAATTTGAGCTCCTTGGCGGCATATTCGCCGAGCGGATGCGCGCATTGGGACGACGTGGAGGTAGCGCGGACGAACCATGGATTGGGGTGTCGCTGGGTCATGTCTTCGGCGGCGGCAACCGAAAGCGTCGGAATCTTGTTCTGACGGATATAGTCGTCGATCGCCAACGCCTCGAACGCCGCAAGCGGTCCGATCAGACAATGGACGTTGTCCTTTTCGACCATTTCCTGGGTCTTGCTGCGCGCGGTCGCCGGAACGCCCGCGGTGTCGCCGACCACCAGCTCGACCTTTCGGCCCGCCATCATGTAGTCACGCTCCTTCAGATACATGATCAGCGCGCGCTCCATGTCGATGCCGCCGGAAGCAAGCGCTCCGGTCTTGACCGTCAAAAGGCCGATGCGGATCGGGCCGTCGGCGGCGCGCGCTCGATGCGGCGCCATGACGCTCGACAGGCCGGTTCCCGCAACACCCCCGACAAATTCACGGCGTGAAATTTTCATCATGTCCTCCCTGAAATCCGCTTTTTGC